>JAJPYR010000030.1 GCA_021204825.1 Clostridia bacterium
AAGGCACTCTTTCCAGCCGCATCCCCACAGACGAGGATCTTGCAAAGGGCTTCGCATCCCTCCCTGCAGTTCCCGGCCAGGAGCAGTAATCCCTCATTAACCAGATCTGTTACCCTTCCGCGGTTATGATTTGGCAGCCCCGGCAAAGGGTATTTAGATATGAATGCGCCAGATAACGTATTCATCCTCGTTCGCTGCAGATATGTCTGTATGCCGGATATAGAAGGTACGTTGAAACAACGCCAAATCACCTCAAAGAAAGACCTCCGCAATTCAACGGAGGCCTTTTGTTACCCGACATAAACAGCTCCGGGACACACTGTCCGCACCGGCAGCGCAGCCCCATGTGCAGCTGTCCGCTAGTAAAGGCCTCCGTATGCAAGCGGAGGCCTTCATGATTCAGTTGTTCTGTTGTTTGTGGATACGCGCACGCGTACGCGCATGCATGCGCACATTATCTTTTACGCGCGCCTGCAGGCACGCGCGCAAGGGAGAGGGTTACTCGTCCTTGCTGTCTTTGTCCCTGTCGTCCTTGCTGCAGTTTTTTGCGTCTTTCTTGCGGCCGGAGAAGATAGCCTGGATGTTCTTCCATACGGATGTCTCCGGAGACCAGCCCGGCGTATCCAGGGCAACCTGGGAGAGTGCAGGAATCTCTGCGGCTGGTGCTGCAACAGCAGCTTGTGCATCCAGAGATGCATCTGCAGCGGCGTCTGCGGCAACGGAGCCGGAGACGGGTATCTGGACACCGCCCTGCACCGGCTTTGAACGGATGACTTTGGTCATGTCCTCGTAGCGGTAGCGGCGCACGAACCACCAGATGAGGTATGCGGCGGGCATTCCGAGGTTTGTCTCGAGGCAGGAGTTGACGATGAGCGTCTGGAGGGACATGTCATTCATAGGACGTATGCCGTTTATGAGCAGTGAGAACTCCCAGCCGAACTGCACGAAGAATCCTATCACGAACAGGTACAGAAGAGATATGAAGGGCTTTTTCTTCCACAGGAGGATGATTGCCAGAATGAGGTAGGAGACTATCATCACAACGCCCATCCAGCCGTGGTATGCGCCAGTGGTGCGCTGTGTGGTAATCGTTGCGTCTCCGCCGAGTTCTGAGATGGAGGGTGCTATGAGCCACCAGACTATAATCAGGAAGATCCAGTATTTCGCCAGTTTGTCCTTGTTGATGCATGTCCACATGAAAGCGAAGTTAGTTATGCCATAGCTCATGCTCATCCATAAAAGCACCCAGAAAGTGTGAAGGGCATCCGCTTCAACGCCGTTTATGTAAACTGTTCTTGTGCCGCTTATGAGGTAGAAGCCGCAGTAGTCTACTATGACGTAGATTATGCCGCCGATGAAGGCGAAGATGGCCGTCTGGTACCTTTTTTGCCATATGAAGAGAGCCATCAGGATTACGATAAAGATGCTGTCCAGTATTATGTAGAGAAGGTTGAGCGATCTGGTAGGGGTTATTTCATCCATATCCGTAATCACTTCGCTCAGAAGGGATGTCACCATATCTCTGTCCTCCGTAATCAGTCCCGTGTCCGGCTGAGATTGCAATACGTACAGACATATTGCAATGAGTGGAACATAACGAGGCATAGTGTATCATAATATTGTCATAAACGCAAGAAAAAAATCATATAAAAAAATGACAATTTTCACTTTTACATTACAATTTTCACGCAGAGTATGACATTATGAAAGTTGTGCAAAGTTTGTGTCAAATCGTTGTAATATTTCTGCGGCGGTGGTATAATGCAGACAACAAAACGGACGGAGATGTCATTATGGCCAAGATTACAAAGGATACCCTTATAATAGATTGTCTCAGAGCAAACCCCAACAGCGCTGAGATACTCCAGGCAGCTGGAATGTTCTGCCTGGGCTGCGCCCTTTCCCACGGCGAGACCATAGAGGAAGCCGTATGGGTGCACGGCAATGACCTGGACGCGCTTCTTGCAAAGCTCAACGAAGGAGTTCAGGAGTAACCACACAAGACGGCATTGCCTGATTGGCAGTGCTTTTTTGTTTGCGTGATGTTATGCGCAAATGGCCGTACAGGCCACATAATAGCGCTTTGAAGGCATGCATGCCAAAGCGCACCAGCAAGATCCAGGGGGCATAATAACGGTATGGAAGGGAAAGAGATAGACCGCTTGAGAGAGATTATAGCGGACTCGGACAACATAGTGTTCTTCGGAGGGGCAGGCGTCAGCACGGAGAGCGGCATCCCGGACTTCAGGTCCAAGGATGGGCTGTACAATCTGAAGTATGACATCCCGCCGGAAGAGATAGTGTCCCACACGTACTTCGTGTATCATACGAAGAAGTTCTATGACTTCTACAGGGACCGCATGGTGTATCCGGACGCAAAGCCCAATGCGGCCCACCTGTACCTTGCCCGCTTGGAAGAGGAGGGGAAGCTCAAGGCAATCGTTACCCAGAACATAGACGGCCTGCACCAGGCCGCAGGGTCCAAAAAGGTTTGGGAGCTGCACGGAAGCGTTCTGCGCAATTACTGCACCCGCTGCGGAAAGTTCTACGGCGTGGACGCCATCTTAAACAGCACGGACGTGCCCCGCTGTGAGTGCGGCGGCATTATAAAGCCGGACGTGGTGCTGTATGAAGAGAGCCTGGACGGGGATGTAATAGCTGGAGCCGTACGCGCCATCCAGCAGGCAGACACTCTCATTATTGGCGGCACATCCCTCGCGGTATATCCTGCGGCATCCTTCATAGACTTCTTCCGGGGCCGCAATCTTGTGGTCATCAACAAGACTGCCACCCCTGCAGACAGGCGCGCAGACCTCGCCATACACGGAAAGATAGGAGAAGTCTTCTCATCCCTGTAAAAGCCTCACGGTCAGGCAGCAGGCAGATGCCCTGCCTGGATCAGGTCCGGCACGGGGTCCGGTCCGGGGCCGGCACACAATCCAATACTTTGCAACAGAAAAGAGACGCATGTCAGCGTCTCTTTTTAATCCCGCAAAGGGCTGCAATGGCAGTATTATATAAATAAAAGGTATAGAGAGGTCACTTCTTGCCGTTCTGCTTGGTTACGGTGTCCTCTGCAGTGTGGGCGGATATCTCGGCCTGCTCTGCGGCAATCTCCTCAGGGGTCTTCTTGTGCACGGGGCCTGTTATGAAGTCTCCCTTGCGGTTCTGCTCTGTCTCAACCTCTTCATCCTTCTTGTCCCTCCTGGAGAAGAAGTACATAAGTCCGCCAAAGATAATGACGCCGCCAAGAGGAATGAATCCCCACCATGAGAAGTATATGAATATGAATATGCAGCATGCTGCGGATGCAACCGCCAGCAATGTAAAGACAATGCGTAATACGAAGTTCATACCAGTATAATACCAGCTCATATGCCAAAAAGCAAGCAGGGCAGGCCCCCGGCGCTAAATTTCATATAACCGTCACTTTGTGAAAAGATGTGGCATATGTTTGCCCCCGGAGGGCAGAGCAGGCCCATTCTGGACCTGTCTTGCGGGAGTATGAACCCTGGGTCAGTGCAGACCCCTTAAAGCCTGTTCTGTGGGTACAAGGGCATTGCAATAATCCTTGCAGATCTGGAGCCTGCAGGGGTGCCAGACTGTAACATGAGGACCGGCACCGGAGCCCCTGCACAGGACTGAAGAAGCTTTGTAACGCGTATGTGCGGCACATATTGAATAATTTCCAGCACGGAGGGGGTGCTGTGGCCAAATGTTAATTTCTATCAAAAAACGTTAAAACAGGCACCGGAAATTTCGGCCGAAGATTTTTTTTTCAGGCGCTTGACTGCAAGGGGGCATTATGGTATTCTATGCAGGCTGTCAGGTGAGCAGGACCTTTGAACAGATGAGGCGCTTTGAGGGCGCGGAGGGTGTGAGGGCTGCAGGTCTGAAGGGCGCCTTTGGCTGGACGGACTTGAGAAAAGTCCGGAAAGTTGAAAAAAAACTGAAATTCGGGCAAAAAAGTTTGGAATTTCTGTTGACAAGCCCATTTGGACTGTGATATTATAAATAAGCTCGCTGGTGAGCAGCCGTTGATTTACGGCTTTACGAAGTTTAAAAATTGAATAGAAGGAAACGAATTTATATAGTTTCTGTCAATTAACTTTGAAGTACATTTAGTACCTTGAAGTCAAAGTCAGCAAGATAATGACTAAAATTAGTCGAAGATAGAGCCGCTGCATCGGAAAGATGCAGGTTTTATACAATTAAACTTAAGAGTTTGATTCTGGCTCAGGATGAACGCTGGCGGCGTGCTTAACACATGCAAGTCGGATGTAGCAATACATGGCGGACGGGTGAGTAACGCGTGAATAATCTGCCCGTATCTGGGGGATAACAGTTGGAAACGACTGATAATACCGCATAACATCATTTTGGGGCATCCCATGATGATCAAAGATTTATCGGATACGGATGAGTTCGCGTCTGATTAGCTTGTTGGTGGGGTAAAAGCCTACCAAGGCCACGATCAGTAGCCGGCCTGAGAGGGTGATCGGCCACATTGGAACTGAGACACGGTCCAAACTCCTACGGGAGGCAGCAGTGGGGAATTTTGGGCAATGGAGGAAACTCTGACCCAGCAACGCCGCGTGAACGATGAAGGTCTTCGGATTGTAAAGTTCTTTTCTGAGGGAAGAAGAAAGTGACGGTACCTCAGGAATAAGCCACGGCTAACTACGTGCCAGCAGCCGCGGTAATACGTAGGTGGCAAG
>JAJPYR010000089.1 GCA_021204825.1 Clostridia bacterium
GAAGGGAAAGACGACCTGTTTTGACTGTGCAATAAAAGCCAGTAAGCGTTATTAAATAAGGAAGGGGAAGAGATATAGTGAATGATTCCGAATACAATCATGAATATTACATGAATCACAAGGAGAAATTTGATGCCGCAAGGAAGAGGTATCACAGCAGACATAAGGAGAGGCTGAACGCACTCCAAAGGGAATACAACAAGGCACGTTATCAAGCCCGTAAGGAACAGGGCATCTGCGTATTGTGCGGGCATGCTCCGGCTATGGAAGGGCGTGTTTTTTGTGAGGATTGCTATTTAAAGAACAGGGCAAGCCGCAAGGCCTACTATACGAAGCACAGGGAGAGAATTATAGCATATTCAAAAGAATACCGCATAAGGCACATTGACGAGATTAGGGAGAAGGACAGAGAATACAGCAAGGAGCACAAGGACGAGTTGATTGCATATTGGCGCAAGCGCAATATTATGCAGACTGATTACAGGAAGGCCCGCTACGAAAGCCGCAAGGCTCAAGGCATTTGCACTAGTTGCGGTAAAGCTCCTGCAATGGAAGGGCATGTTATGTGTGAGGCGTGTTATTTAAAGAGCAAGAATGCATATAAAGCCCAATGGCGTTCTTTTGCAAAGAGCCGTTATCAAAAGCTGAAAGGCGAAGGGCTTTGCGTTTGGTGCGGTAAAGTCCCGGCTGTGGAGGGGCGTACTCTATGTGCCGCATGCGCCTCAAAAAAAGCATTGAAGAGCAAAGAGGAATATCGCAGGAAGAAGTAAGAAAATGGAAGGACTGACGTTTGAAGGAGAGAGCATTTACAGCAAAGGAGTGTTTGATGCGATTCTTGCTCTGTACAACCGTGGCTTGCTGGTATTGGGGATGACCGACAAGCCGGAAGCGAAGAGGGACAAGAACGGGGGAATAAGCTATGCCAAAGAAGATGCACTTGTAAAGAAGGCATTATGCAGGAAGCTGTTAGACAGCCGTCTTGCAAGGGACTGCTTCATGGCTGGTGAGGATTTTGTGTTCAGTTTTGACTGGCACGGCAATATGGTTACGGCGAACTGCTGTACACATGGTGAATGGGAAAGGATAAAGGACGGGAAGGATGAGTAATAAGACCAAGGTTGTGGATGGCGAGACTTACTACTGCTTTGCAGATGATGAGGGGAATGACTGCTGGATATCGGAATCCACATTAAAGCAAATGGATAGTGCAGTAGAGAATTACAAGAACGGCATTACAGGCGAGCCGATTGATTTGAATAAACTCAAGAACAGGCGAAGGGAATACAATCATGAGTACTATGCAAGGAACAGGGAGAAGCTGTTGCCACGGCATAGGGAGTACGGGAGGACGCACAAGCAGAAGCGGCAGGGTGCGAAAATCGGGCGTCCTCGCAAAAGCATAGAGGAAAAGAAAGAGCGTGTACATGAATGGGAAAAGAAACGCTACCAAAACCTCAAGGCGCAAGGCATATGTGTGCGTTGCAAAAAAGCTCCGGCAATGGAGGGGCGCACTTACTGCGAGGCATGTGCCGCAAAGCATCATGCTTATTACAAGGACTATTTTAAAAACCAAAGCGAGGAGCAGAAAAGTGCAAGAAAAGCGGCACAGCTGGCTTACATTGAGAAAAACAGGGATGCGGTGCGTGAATACAGCAGAGAGTATCGAAGCAAGAACAGGAACAAGATAAATGCGATGCAACGGAAGATTTACGAGAATGGTTATTGCAATGTACGACACGAAAGATACCAAGACCGCAAGAGCAAAGGGATATGCGTAGCATGCGGTAAAGCTCCTGCGATTGAGGGAGAAGTTTTTTGCGTGGCATGCAAGGAGAAACGTTCTTTGGCGAGGAAGGCGAAATCGGAATGATATATGTATATGAATATGGGGCAATGACTTCTTTCGGGTTTGTGGACGGACGGCTCACGCTCTATCCTTCAAAGGAAGAGGACAGGAAACTTATGACAACGCCCAGCAAAGACCCCTATCAACTGTTAAGGCAGAGAATTTCGGAGAAGACAGGCTATCCCATGAATGCAATCACAATCAAGGGATGCCACAAGGTTGGCAAGTGGAGCGAATACGATACGCTTATGGAGCAGGCCAGCAATGCTAACATGAAGGCGGCTAAGGAGCAGAGATTCAGATAGTATGGCCCCCGCAGGGGGCAAAGGAGACACGGAATGACACAGGAAGAGACTCTTGCGAAGTGCATAGCACGGCACAAGGACTATCCGCAGAAAGAACGGCTGGAAATGGAGCTTGACAGCATGGAGCATGGTGTGAGGTTCAGTATGTGGGGCGGTGTAATATCCGCAGGGCTGGACAGCAAACACAGAGCAAAGTACAAGGCATGGCTTAAAAAGGAGCTTGTAAAAGGAGACACGGAATGACAGATAAGGAACGAGGGCGAATGGAGCATAATCGAGAGTGGTTAAAGACAATTCCGGACCACGATGTAAAGGAGTGGTTAATGAGGGATATAGATTGCTATACACTCAACACGGAAGAATAGTGCGAAGAGCTTTATGACCCGAAAGGCATGGAATGGTTTGCGACTATGGCAATGCTGGATGTGCAGGAACTTGACCGCAGGGGAATTAAGTGGAGCACTCAGGAAATTTATGCTGAAATGGATAGGAGGGGTTACAACCACCCTAAATGGAGCTAGAGGAATGACAGAGAGCATAGCAAAGCCCGTATGCGAATATGCGACTGCATCGGGATATGCCAGTTACCGAGAAATCACCCGACAGGAGTTGTATCAGCTACTCCATATGAGCAATGACGGATTTGTTGTGATAGACGGCAAAATGTACAGGATAAAGGAGACCCCGAATGACGGCATACGAAGAAGCCCTTGACTGGATAATTGATGACATAGACCGCTTTATGGGAACGCCGGAACTACTGGCTGACAAAGCGGGCTGGGAGAAGTTGTATTCGCTCCGCAGACAGGTAGAAGAGTTGCTATGTGAAGCAATCGAGGAGGATGAATGAACAGGTTTGAGCAGTTTACTGATGAAGAGGTACATACTCTTTGGGAAGGCACAGATGAGCTTATGGGAATCCGCAAAGACCACACGCCGGAGTTGCATCTTTGGGTTGAGCTACAGGAAGAACTTGACCGCCGTGCAATGACCGAGAATCACAAGAATGCGATGATAGCGGCTATGGTAAGGAGGGCTAGCAGATGAGCAGGTGGGACGAATTCACGGACGAGGAGCTGAAAGCAATCAAGAAAGGCATGCAAGACCTCGCAGGAGCACCCGGCGTAAAGGGCAAAGTAAAGGCTGATTTGTATAAAGAGACAAAAGAGGAGCTTGAAATCCGCAAGGTCAAGGAGAAGGCTGAGCCGTATATGCAACACCCTTACTGGTGGAACGATGAGGAGCTAAAAGGATTGGCAGAACTTCACAGAGATGGAACGGATTCACAGAAGGAGTGGATAGAGAATAAGCTCACTGACTGGAACTACCACACGGAGAGCGAAGAGCTTGCAGAAGGCAATTATGGATATTTTGGGCTGGAGGACAAATGACACCGCAGGAAGAATGGGACGATATATGCGACTGGATAGACACCAAGTATGAGATAGTAAAGGGAATGAGCTATCGCAATCTTGAGATGATTATGGATAACCGTCTTAGGGAGCTGGGGTGGATAAAGCCGACATTTAAGCACAGTGAGGAAGATGAGGGATGATAGAGCAGAACGAACTCATATCTGCCATAGAAGGTTTGTATAATGAGCACTGGAAGCTACAGGCAGAGCTGGAAGCGGCGAAGGCAACCGCAGTGCCGATGCAGGACATTTTCACGGAGCAGTATTTGTACGTACTTAGGCGAATGGCACCGACCACGCAGTACATGGTCTACAAGAGCATGAAGAACATAGCAGAGGAGCTTAAAAGGGAGGAGCAACCGCAGAGCTATATAGATGCCGCAGAGACCCTTAGGAACATATGCAGGAAGAATCTTTGTGATTACGACCATGAGAGCCTGTTTGAAGGACGGGATGCCAAAATGAATATGGTTGTGCTGTGGGAGCCGAAGGAAGAGTGTGGCTGGTACAAGTACTGTTACGACAGGGCTAAGGAAATATTGGAGCAGGAATGCGATAACCCCGGAAAGTGGGGCGAAGCGTTGCAGAAATTTAAGGAGCACAAGCTGACGGCTGTATGGTGCAGGGTGGACTATTTAGCAGAACTCCCGGAAGAGTGGCTTATACAGTTTGGCGGATGGCTGGAGGGCAAAGCTAATGAGCAGATTTGAATTATTTACAGACAGCGAGCTGGAGAAGATACGCAGGTCGCTTGCAATGGAACACAGCGAATACGACTTATATGGCTGGGACTTCGATGATTGGCGTGATGATGAAGCGTCAATGCTTGCACGTGAAATCACTGAAGTACTGGATGAAAGAGAAAAGAGGCGCAATAATGGCAGATACGTGGAGAAGGATAATGGAGCGCAAGAAGTTTGAGATTCCGAAGGATTCCGACACGGACGTAAAAACCTTAGCAGTTGCATACAACGAGCTGTGTAAGGCGGAGAGGCGCATGAAGGTATTCCCTTGTGTTGAGGACTATTACGATATGAGCCGCAGTAAATGGGACGTTCCGCAGGCTGTGCATATGACAGCCGCATCCAAAGCAATCCGAGAGGCAATAGAAAATCTAGACTGGGTGCTTAAGAGAGAAGGCTTGAAATATAAGGAATAGAACGACCCATGGCAAGAACGGACAATCGAATGTCGGTCTGAAGAGAGCCAGCTGGCAACTGACCGAAACCGGGCTTGCCCGGTCACCGAAAGCCAAAAGGAGAAAACGATGGAAAAGTTGTTTTCCACGCCGGAAGAATACTTGGCGTATGTTTCCACAATTAAGGGCACAGATGCGTTTTTGGAAGAGTTGGATAAGTTTGCCGGGAATGGTACACGATACGACAACTCGGAATTTTACGAACGCCTATGGCATGAGATACAGAAGTACGATGCGGAGGATATGCGGGCACAGTCCTTCCGGCTGGCATAACGGTAAAGGGGCAGAAAGACTCCGTTTGGCAACAAGTACAGTAAGCAAAAAAATATGGAACTTTTGTAAATAATGCACATTGACCGCTTGAAGTGTTGAGTATACAATGTCCGAAAAAGGCCGTAAGCGAAGGCACTGTCAAGCAAAGAAAAATAACGCAATTCTTATTTTACGGAGGAATATTATATGAGAACTAAGTTACTCTTGATAGAGGACAAAGCTCGCAGTCTTGATGCTATGATGTATGCTTTTGTGCATACGTATTTGGGAGCTGATTTGGACTATGATGAGAAGTCCAAGGCAGATGACATGATTATGGGGATGTGGAACATTGTAACGTCCATATCCGTTGATTTGGAAGGGCTCGAGAAGGAAAGTGCCGATACGGAAGAGAACTCCGATTAGGCACTGTATACAGCAAGGAGAACTAATCCTTGATACAACTGAATAATAAAAGTTAAGACCGGGGATGCCCGGTCTTTGTTTGCGGCTGTTTTTTATAGTGCGGTCAAGAATGGTATCGCTCTGGACTTCTTCTATTCAATGTGCAAGCGCATACGAAAGTACAACGGCGCGTTCATTCCGGCAACACAGAACATTGCGGACTGGAACGCAAGCGAGGAGCTGAAAGCCAGGACAACGGCCATAATAAAGAACTCGCAGTACATGTTCATCTTCAAGCTTTCCGGCCCGGACATGAAGGACCTCTGCGAGCTCTTCGGGGCAGGGGAAAGCTTCAACACGGAGGAGCAGCGCCGCATAACATCCGCAGCGACAGGGAACGCCTTCTTCATAGGCTCTACAGAGCTCCGTGAAAGCCTCAGGGTGGAGGCAGACAGGTTCGTGGAAGACCTCTTCAGCAAAGATGCAAAGGAACTTTCCGCAAAATCACAATCACAGCAGGAGGGAAATTAACATCACTCATAAAGACTTCAATACAGGCACCGTTTCCGCTCCGGACCAGGCGCCTGCAGCCACAGATCCTTCCCTTTCCGGGACGGACGGCATTACAGAACACAACAACATTAATATAAAGGGCACTCCCGCAGAAGATGCATCCGCTTCGGATGCATCCGCGCAGGGGAACAGCATCCCTGCCAAGGCATGGAATGCAGGGACAGAGCACGCCGAGGCAGGAAATCCGGATGCAGAGCATGCAGATACAGGAAATCCAGAAGCGGAGAATGCAGATGCAGGGAATGCAGAGACAGGAAATTCAGAAGCGGAGAATGTAAATGCATGGAATGCAGAGACAGGGCATGCAGATGCAGGGAATGCAGATGCAGGGCATGCAGCGGCGGAGCCGGCGCCCGAAAATAAAGGCATAACGTTCCGCCCGCTCACTGCGGAGGAGCTGGAAGAGGAGAGAAAATGGGCGGAAGCCGCGGCAGAGAAGCAGAAGGCTGCCTTCAGGGTGTACAGGCGCAAGCTCATTGCCACAATCATCCTCGCCGTCATAGCATTCCTGTGCATCCTGTGCGCAGCCATAGGCGCCTCTTTAGGCCTGCACGGCTTCAAGGCCTCAGCGGACACCGTATCCAATGAATCATCATACAGGCACAAGCTGGACATAGACCTGGTCATGCCCGTCTCAACGGCCGTGAGCTATGAATACGAGGCATACCTGTACGGCCCGGACGCCACAAGCTCATCCGGCACGGACACAGTGGAGGACGGGGTCATATTCAGCTTCGCGCCAACGAAGCTTGAGATAATCATCCCTGCAGGAAGGCTTGTCACCCAGTACGCATCCGTAAAGCAGTACGGGAGGATATATGACTTCTCACTTACCGGCCCTGTAAGCTATTCAAACAGCTCCGTATGCAACGGCTCAATGACAGATGAGACATCGGTCACATACACCTTTGCAGGGCTTGCGGACGGCGTATACACCATCCGGTTCACCAAGGATGAATACTCCTACAGTTCAACACAGATAGGCGGCACATACGAAGGATATGTCAATGAAGTTACAACAACGTTCACATTTACCATAGACACCACGCCGCCGGAAGTATGCGGCGCGTACGCAGACAAGGACAACCCGCTGTACGTCACGTCAGACTTCACAGTCTCGGCAACGGACGCCCTGTCCGGCGTATCCAGCCTGGGATACCAGACACCCACGGGTTCAACCTTCATATGGGGGGCAGGGTCCTCAAGATCCTTCACCCTCGCAGCGAACGGAGAGGGGCTGTACAAGTTCGCAGCCATGGACAAAGCCGGAAACACAACAACTTACTTTTACGTCTGCCTGGATGCCACCGCGCCGGAGATAACGGTAAAGGGAGCGGACTTTGGCGGCGTTACGGACAGCTCGTTTTCCGTAACGTCCACGGATTCCGCCAGCGCAGTTACGCTGTACTGCTGCAGAACAGACACCGGGACCTGGTACACGGCAGAAGGAGGGACTGTGACCGTTCCGTACAACAACGGAGACGGAGAGTACCAGTTTTATGCCACAGATGCGGCTGGAAACAGCACTGAAAAGTACTATGTGACGTTGAGTACAGAGGACATTGAGGGATTTTTCGTCCAAAATGACTCAGACAACTCCCAGTATTTCTACTGGACCAACACAAACTGGACAGCAACGCTGGACGGTGAGCCGTATGAGCGCAGCACCTGGATAACAGCGGAAGGGGACCATGAAATCATACTCACTTCCAGGTACGGGGACACGCTTTCATACAGCTGCAGCATAGATCATTTCTATGTCCAGGCCGGAACGGTGGAGCCTACATGCTCCGAGGAGGGCTACACCCTGTACTGCTGCGTCCACTGCGGCGACACGTACAAGGCGGACATCACCGCGACCACGAAGCATGATTACAGAGCCCTTTACACCATGCCCACCTGCACGGAGCAGGGCTACATGACATACACCTGCGCGGACTGCGGCTGTTCATACACAGACGGCTACACGGATGCAACAGGACATTACTACACTAAGACCACAATTGCGCCCACATGCGACTCGGAAGGTTTCTGCCTGTATGAGTGCATAGTGTGCGGATACTCCTACACAACAGACTACACCCCCGAGACGGACCATGATTACGTTGTCTCATACACGGCTCCCACGTGCACCATGGCAGGCCTCTATACATACACCTGCTCCATATGCGGGGACTCATACGTGGAGGAGACAGGGTACCCCACGGACCACACGTATGAGATTAAGGTAATAAAAACGCCCACCTGCGAGGAAGAGGGCGAGAGGTATTACAAATGCACTGTCTGCGGATATGACTTCTACGTAACCGTTCCGGCCCTGGGGCACGCATACGTCATTGAGACCCAGTACACCGTAGACGGGGACACCATGCGCGTTTACGTCTGCGCGGAGTGCGGGGATGAATACACGGAAGATCTGGGCAACCAGACAGAGTACGTGGCCGGCTTCGTGGATGAACTGTTCTCTTCATACAGCTCGTACATGTGGTGGATACTTCTCGCTGTGGCAGGCATCTGGTCTGTGGTAATGGGCATTATGTTCATACGCGCCCGCAGGGCGGAGGACAAGGACAAGGCAAAGCGCATGCTTGTGAACTATCTTTTAGGCCTCGTTATCATAGCCGTAATCATAGTGGCCGCCCCGTATCTCGCATACGGCATCGCATCACTCGTTACATGACACAGGGCGGATGCCGCTGCGCCGCAGGACAGCCGCGGATCCATATCATCAATTCACTTGCGCGCATATCCGTAAGGATATGACATATATCTTTGCTCAGCAATCCAAAAACAAAAATCCATGCAAAAGCGGTTATCGCTGAAGGAGGCGCATCTAAAAAGGGGCCTGCAGGCGCCCTGAACGGGGCGCAGGAAAACAGGATGCGGACGGCCACAGGCCGTACAGCGGCACGGCAGACAAAGACACAGCCTTTGGGCGCCTGCAAAAAGGCCCTGCCCGGCCCGGGAACGGGTCCGGAACAACTTAATAGCGGCTTTCCGGGATGTTGAAAGTGCTTAACATCCCGGATACGCTCTCAGCTTGCTTTTCCGGCTTGGGATGGTATATAATACAGGTGTTCCCTGAAGGAAGGCAATCTTTAGACACGGAGGATACGGATATGAGAAAGGATGATGAAGACATACAAGGATACAACGTTCCCAGGGAGATGGTGCAGGAATGGGCGGACAGCCATGAAAATGACGCCGATACCCGCAAGGTAATCTGTCCCCACTGCGGCGAAGTGCTGGCAATAATAACCGGCCCTGCCAAGGGAATGCAGGTTGTGTGCCCCAAGTGCGGCTATTCCACACTGATAGATGTGGGGGAGGACGGCAGCACCAGGTCCAGCACAATGACCAAAGAGCAGTATGCGGATTTCTTAAAGAAGAAGAACAGGAACGGCCGGTGACGCCCTTTGGACAGCCTGGACTGCGACTGCGGTATGGAATGAAAGAGCCACGGACAGCACGGTCTGTGGCTTCTTATTGCTCTCAAGCAGCTTTACCATGTGGATATTTACTCCAAATATTCCCTATGAGTGTTGATTTTGCCGCTTGCAAACGGTTATAATATCCGCAAGACCACGGCATGAGGGGGCAGAGATAATCATGGCAGACAAAAAGACAGCTAATGACAAAGGCTGCAGCGCAGAATTTGCTTCCAGGGCAGAAGCCTTCCGTGACAAGATCCGGGATGAGGGGGAGGCTACCCTTAACAATCCTGCAGTAAATAAGGATTTGAGCGCATTGGCTGATGAGAATCTTTTCCGCAGGACTTGGATTCCGGTTGTATATAAGGTCAATGTATCTGAGAGGAAGGAAGATTTTATAAGGGAAAGGAAGACAGAGTTAGAGGCCTTTGATCAGGACTTGGATAAAAGAAATAAGAATCTTGCACTAATATACAAGTGGCTGCTGGCAGGTTCTGTCCTGATAATCTGTCTGCTGGCGTCTGACATATTATTGGCTGTATTTACGTGCACCGTAGGTGCACCACCAAATGGCCTTGGCCTTGTTCGTCTATACGGTGTGTATCCTGTAGTGATTGTCCTGGCGATTGCAGCATCGCTTGTTTCTGGAAAAGCATTGCATTTATGGAATAAAAACGGAAAAAAACTTTTAGCAGTTGCCGATCAGGAGCAGACAGATCAATTCAACCGTTTTAAAATGGATTTAAAGGAGATTGAAGCGTCAGTTCGTGAAGAGCTGGACAGTGATCTTGTACGGAACGGCTTCGCAACAACAACAGATGATGATCTGAGGGTATGGTGGAGCGAAAAAGACAAGAGTGTAAAGCTTAAGAAGAAGTTTAAGTACAGCAGGAAAATGAATACCGTATATATCGTATTTCGTATCCTGCTGGGACTATCTGTTATGGGAGCGCTGGCTTGCGTCATAGGGGCCAGTCTCACACTTGTATGGTATTAGCCAGTATTCTCCCAACGTTTGGAATATTTTTTGCTGCAATAAACCAGATACAAACAGCGGGCAGCTTTCTGCTTCCTCAGGATTGAACCGTCTGCCATAATTCCGCATCATCAGGATTCAGTGCAAACATAAGGGGAAACTCTGGCAAAAAGTCCAAACGCAATAAATCCCGCCGCATTGTGTACGTGTGCAATGCAGACACATGCATGGAAAAAGGCTGAAGTGCGGTATTAGCAATGCACTCCGGCTTTTTTAATCTTCACAGTTCCAAAGGCCTTTGGTACAATGTAAGCATGACATACTGCGCTTCAGATTTACATGGTTATTATGACCTTTTCCTGAGGCTCCTGGACGAAATCCGCTTCACGGACCAGGACAGGATGTTCATACTGGGGGATGTCGTGGACAAGGGCCCGGACAGCGTAAAGCTTCTGCAGCTTGTTCTGTCCATGCTCAATGTCACCATGATAATGGGCAACCATGAGTATGACTTCCTGAATTTTTACAGGTCTCTTTTGAAGCAGAATATGGATGAAGGCCAGATTCTTTCAAAGCTGCAGGAAAGGTTCCGGGACGGAGCCCTGCTGGACTGGGAAACGGTGCGGCGTCTGGAGAAGCTGGATTACTTCGTGAAGGAGCCCCAGTGGATCGGGGTGCATGCCGGAGTTCCTGTGGTCAACGGAAAGCTTGCAGATCCGGAGACGGTGTCTGAGGACTGGCTTGTAAATGACCGGAACCTCAAGGACCCGTCCGTCATTCCAAGAGGAAGCAGATGCGTACTGTACGGCCACACGCCGGTAAGGTATATTACGGATGAGGACAGGATACTGTTCTGTCCCAGGTACAAGGAGCTTGCGGGCAGCCCGCACATTACGGATTACTGCAAGATACACCTGGACCTCGGGACGTACATCTTCGGCGTAATGGGCTGCGTGAGGGTTGAGGACTGCAGGACATTTTACGTGCAGCAGGACCTGTCATTGGGGGTGTAAAAAAAGTTTTCTGCAAGAGCATCATATATGTCCGCATAAAACAGACAGTAAACTGAAAATATCAGTATATGTGCTGATTTCCGGCTTTTTTGATGTATAATGCTCCTATTACAGGAGGCGCATCATGCCGGAAATTTTATTGTATCACGGGTCTCCGTGTACATTGGAAGAGCCCGCATGCGGCTTTGACAACTGCCACAATGACTTCGGCGCGGGATTGTACTGCACGGCCTCAGAGGAGCTTGCCGGAGAGTGGGCCGTGAACGAAGGAAGGGACGGCTGTATAAACAGATACACTTTGGACACAGAGGGCCTTAAGGTGCTGGACCTTGCAGAAAGCAGGTATTCTCTGCTTCATTGGATAACACTTTTGTTCACTTGCAGACAGGAAGAGTGCGAAGAAAAAAAGCCCGGGAGTGCAGAGGATAAAAGGGCTAAAAGCTGGATCAGCAGAAATACAGAATGGCTGAAGGCCAATTTTTCCTTGCCGGCAGATGAGTACGATATAATCAAAGGTTACCGTGCGGATGATAACTATTTTTTGATTGCTGAGGATTTTCTAAGGAACTATTTGCCCCTGCAAGGGCTTGTGAGCGCGCTTCATCTGAGTGATTGTGGAGAGCAGATTGTGCTTAAATCAGAGAAAGCATTTTCACGAATCATATTTATTGGCACCAAAACAGCACTTCATAAAGAGTTTTTTGTAAGAAGAGAGAACCGCAATGCGATAGCATTTAGCAGATATGGAAAGATAATTGAAGAGTTTGTAAACGTATACCATGATGATGAAATTCGACTCAATCAAATCGTTGCTGGTAAGGTTTCTTTAGATGATCCCCGTCTGTGGATTAACTAACTTCCGTAAAATCATTTGAGGGGATCAGGATGATACATGCTTATGACAAAATGTACTTATATTATGAGCAAAGGAAGGTTGGCGGACTTTTCCAGATGGCTGTTATGGAAGAACACATGGACATAGATGAGTTCATGGAGAAGTTCATTTCTTCCGGAATGGCCATGGCGTTTGAAATAGCCAATGCAAAATATGTGTTGGGGAAGTCTGTGTATGAACTTATGAGAATCATTCTGCAAAGGGAGCCTGTCGGGAGGGAGCATCCGTATGCCGCCACACCTGCATATTGGGTGGGATGGGTTCTGGCATATGCCCAGTGGTACCTTAACAGAACCTTTGAGCAGATAACGGACAAGTTTCCCTGCAGCATGCTGATACTGTATTATTTCCCGTATCATGAGATGGCCATCTCGAAAAGCCTGGACCTTATAAAGGAAAAGATTTCATATGATCTCCCTCTGAGGGCATTCAGGAAGGAGAGGCATTTCACACAAGAGGAGCTTGCAAGGTTCAGCGGTGTTCCGCTCCGCAGCATCAGAGCATATGAACAGGGCAAGGTGGAGCTTTACACTGCTCAAGCGGAAACAGTATACAGGCTTGCCAAGGCATTATCCGTCACCATGGAAGAGCTTGTCTGCTAGCCATGGCATAAAAATGGGAGGCAGATGGACTCTGTCTCCCGGATTGCACTGTTTTTGGCCTTTTTGGGTTGTATAATCTGTTTGGATGCTGCGTCAGCGGGTGATGCACAGTACCACGCCGAAGGCCCCGGGGCCGGTGTGGACGGCAACGGCCAGGGACAGGTGGCCGGTGTAGAAATAGGGGATGTCGGGGAAGGCAGCCTCGAGGTCCGCCTTGAACTGCATGGCGGTGTCGCAGTTGTCAGTGCAGGCCACGGACATCATGAGCTTGCCTGCGGCGCGCTCTGCGGTAGCGGTTTTCGATGTCAGAGCGGACGGCGTTTATCATTATCTCCTTGGCCTGGGAGAACTTGCGCGCGGACTTGGAGCAGGTGTCCAGCTTCCCTCCCTGGATCTGCAGGACAGGCTTGAGTTTCAGGATTGTGCCAATAAGCGCTGCGGCAGGGGTGATGCGGCCGCCCTTTTTGAGGTATTTGATGGTGTCAACCATGAGATAGATGGATGAGTTCATCTTTGTCTCCGTGAGCCAGTCATATATCTCCTGCGCCGTGCAGCCTTCGTCCGCCATGCGCTTTGCGTCTGTCGCGCTCTGCTTCTGCGTGAGGGAGATGCGCTGGTTGCCACAACAAACACCTTTCCCTGGTATCGGGGCTCTTCGCGGACATAGTTTATCATAGTTTCGCAGGAAGCGGAAAGGGCGGAGGACATGGGGATGTATATCACGGCGTCATTGGCTTCCAGGGCCCTGTTCCAGAATTCCGCCACGTCCGGAATGCTGGGCTGGGATGTGGCAACGTTAATCTTTATGTCCTTCAGCTTTTCATAGAACTGCTCCTGGCTTAAGGATATGTCCTCCAGGAACTGCTCACTCTCTGTAAGCACCGGCACCGGCACCGCGCCAATGCCCGGCTCCAAGCCGTCTGCCTGCGTTATGCCGCTGTTGCTGTCTGTTATGATAGCAGTCTTCATTTTCTCTTTGCTCATTCATATAACGTATCATTGCCCGTACGGGCGCCTGTTTGCGCGCATCCCTGCGCCGCAAAATCCGCGCCCCAGCGCAGACCGGCTTCAAAATGTAATAATATTAGATGAAAAAATGACAACACAGTAAGCAAACAGCAAGGATAATTGACATTTTTTAAAAAAATGCCGTATAAAATTCATGCAGGGTTTGTGTAACGGGCCACCGGCAATCTTTTGCCTCGCTGCCTGTGGGTGCGCCGCAGCAGGGGAATTGCCGCCTGCACAGGCACAGGCGGATGCATACGAATCATACAAGGGAGAGGAGCGCCCGCGCGCAAAAAGCGGGGGCGTGAACAGGAAGACATGACATTAACCAAAAGCAAATATGTCAGATACTGCCAGTGCCCCAAGATGCTCTGGATGGATTATCACAAGCCGGAGGAAGGGGTGAAAGATGAATCACTGGATGCCCGTTTCAATGAAGGCCATGAGTGCGGGGAGCTTGCCAAAGGGCTGTTCGGGGATTATGTGGAGTGCACTGCGCTGCGCCCGGACGGGTCCCTGGACATATCCATGATGCTGGCCCAGACAAAGAAGGCCGTGGCCCGCGGGATGGAGACGATCTGCGAGGCGGCGTTTTCCATATACGGCCTGTACTGCGCTGTGGACATCCTGCACAAAACCCAGGGCGGATACTCCGTATACGAGGTTAAAAGCTCCACGGGGATAAAGGAGGAGTACCTCTGGGATCTGGCATTCCAGAAGCATGTGCTCAAGCTGTCCCGCATAAACGTCACAGGCATGTACATTGTGCACGTGAACAACACTTATGTGCGGCAGGGAGAGATAGACCTGGGCAAGTTTTTTATAACGGAGGATGTCTCGGAAGATATAGAGCCGTATTATGAAAAAGTTGCAAAAACCGTTTCAGAGGCAAAGAATTACCTCAATGCATGGCAGGAGCCGGAGATGGAGATAGGCCTGCGGTGCCACCATCCGTACGGATGCCCGTACTGGACGCACTGCATGAACACCCCCAGCCCAAATGTCTTTGACCTCTACAGAATCCGTGAGGAAGAAGCCCTTGACCTGTACAATTCAGGGGTGCGCACGCTGAAGGACATATACTGCAGCGGGGATTACACAGACGAAACCCAGCAGGGCAGGCAGGTAAGATACGCCAATGAAAACCTGCCCGCATACGTGGACAAGGAGGGCCTGCGCGCGTTCCTTTCCAAAATAAAGTATCCCATGTACTTCCTGGACTTTGAAACCTTCATGACCTGTATTCCGAGGTATGACGGCGTCCGCCCGTACCAGCAGGTGCCGTTCCAGTATTCACTCCACATTCTGGAAAGCGAAAATGCGCCCCTTGTGCACAGGGAGTTTCTCGCGGATGAAAATGAAGACCCCAGGCGCGCGGTTGCGGAGAGCCTTGTGGAGACCATCCCTGAGGACGCCACCATTCTTGCATACAACATGTCCTTTGAAAGAGGGCGCATAAAGGAGCTTGCAGACCGGTTCCCGGACCTTGCGGGGAGGCTTATGCAGATGAGGGAGCAGTTCGTGGACCTTTTAGAGCCCTTCCAGAACGGATTCGTGTATAACAGGCAGATGGGAGGGAGCTTCTCCATAAAGTCCGTTTTGCCGGCCCTGTTCCCGGATGATCCTGAGCTCAATTACACATCCTTAGACGAAGTGCACAACGGCGGGCAGGCTACGGCCACATACCTTGCCCTTGAAGACATGTCCCCTGCAGACAGGGACAGGGCGCGCGCAAACCTTCTCAAGTACTGCTGCCTGGACACATACGGCATGGTCCGTATCTGGCAGAAGCTCAAAGAGCTTGCTGCATGAACCACAAATACGATATACAGCAAAAAGCGGGCCTCATATGAGACCCGTTTGCATATGCATCTGTAATATGTCTCCTGGATGTGCCGCTTAACCCAGATTCAGCGAGGCAACCCATCTCTTAAGGTCCTGCTTTGTGGCCCTCCCGGAGAACCTTCTGCCAGCAAGGAGCCTTGCGCCCTTGCAGGAAGGCGCGAGATATGCATTGGTGCTGCCCATTCCGGAGCTTCCGGATGTGGCAAAGGGGATTACCGTCCTGCCGGTGAGGTCATACTGCTCCAAAAAGGTGTTGATAATCCTGGGCGCTGTGTACCACCATATTGGGAATCCTACAAAAATGACATCATATTCATCCATATTCCCGGCTTTGTCCCTGATTCCGGGCCTGCTGGCCTTGTTTTCCATCTCCAGTGAGGACCTGCTTTGGCTGTCCTGCCAGTCCAGGTCTGCCGCTGTGTACGGTATCTCCGGGACTATCTCAAAGAGGTCTGCGCCCGCAGCCTCCGCCATCTTTTCTGCCAGCGCTTTTGTATTGCCTGTTGCGCTGAAATATGCCACAAGAGCTTTCATATGTCATCTCCCATATGAGCCGGCATCCTGCCTGGCTTCCAAGGATATTGTACATAAAAGGCAGGCGGGATGTCAAGAGGACATTGTATCTTACAGCAGGCATGCACAATCGACCTAATAAGCGTCTGATGGACCTAATCCTCGACCTAATAAGCGTCTGATGGACCTAATTACCGACCTAATGAGCGTCTGATAGACCTGATTATCGACCTAATGAGCGTCTGATAGACCTGATTATCGACCTAATGAGCGTCAGATGGACCTAATCTTCGACCTAATGAGCGACAGATGGACCTAATCTTCGACCTAATGAGCGTTCTGATGGACCTAATCTTCGACCTAATGAGCGTTCTGATAGACCTGATTATCGACCTAATGAGCGTTCAGATGGACCTGATTATCGACATGATTACAATGGTACCCGTTACCAGGACAGAACCATAACCAAAGACCTTAAAATGAAACCAAAGCCCGCAGACAGTATAACCAAAACAGGGGCAAGGCAGCAATCAGTTAAGAGGGACACACAAGATACGGTATGAGCATAAAGAGAGCGTCAGGAGATTACCAGACCCCGCCGGAATTCGCGCGAGACATATGCAGGCACATTGCAAAGGACAGGGGTATTATGCCCTCTGCTGTTCTGGAGCCTGCCTGCGGAACGGGAAGCTTCATAAAGGCCGGCCTCTCTTTCAATGCCGGGAAGTATTACGGCATAGAGATCAATAGCGGGTACTGTGACATCTGCCGGAAAGAGATTCAGGATGATCGTGTGGAAATCATCAACGGGGATTTCTTCAGTTGCAGCTTGGACATAATCGAGCGGGACAACTTGCTTGTCATAGGCAATCCGCCGTGGGTTAACAGCAGCACTCTTTCTGCACTGGGCTCTGGGAGCAGGGTGTACAAGTTCAACTTCAAAGGCCTGAAGGGCATAGATGCCATGACCGGCTCCGGGGACTTTGACATCTGTGAAGCCTTCATCATCCGGATTATAAATGAGTTCCGCTGCAGCAGCACTGCAGTTGCCATGCTCTGCAAGACATCAGTTGCAAGGGAAGTCTTCAAGGAGCTTAATAGAAAGGGCATCTCATTCAGGTACTGCCATGAGATAGATATGGATGCAATGAAGGTCTTCGAAGTAAGTGCATCCGCCTGCCTGCTTCTCATACAGCTGTCTGCGGAGAAGTGCCATCCGGACACATGCAATGTGTACCGCTATGAAGACTGGAACAAGCCTGTTTTCTCATACAGATACAGGGACGGGGCCCTGTGCAGCACCCAAGCTACAGGGACGGCGGATTACGGAGGCCGCTGCTGTTTGGAGTGGAGGCAGGGAGTCAAGCATGACTGGAGCTCAACTTGGACGGCGCAGGCCGGTACACAAACGGATACGGTGAGACTGTCAGCATAGAGCCGGATCTTGTGTATCCGCTGGCAAAAAGCAGTACAAGCAGGCAGCCGGTTATATCTGTATACAATAAGTTCGTTATAGTAACACAAAAGAAGGCAGGAGAGGATAAGTCATACATCCGTAAGAGGCTGAGACGTGAGGATACCTGGAGACGCACAAGGCAGCGTTTCTCTCCCGCAGGAGTTCCATATACAAAGGTGCTCCAAAGTACGGCATGTTCGGAGTGGGGGAGTACAGCTATTCCGTATACAAGGCAGCAGTGAGCGGATTCTTTAAAGACCCGGCGTTTGCCCTTCTGCATTCAACGGACTTAAGGCATGTCATGACAGATGACACCTGTTACTTTCTGGCATTCAGCTCATACAGCCTGGCTTACACGGCCATGCTTTATCTTAACACAGCAAAGGTTCGTGCCTTCATTAAAGGCCTATCCTTTGCAGACGCCAAGAGGCCTTACACAAAGAAGGTTTTAGAGAGGATAGACTTTTCCAAGATCTGCAGGGACATAGATTATGACACGTTAAAGGTAACGGAATGCAGTCTTGGACTTCCGCCATACATTACCCCTCAGATGGCAGAAGAATTCTGCAAAACAGTGTCTTTGCATAGCAATGCAGTGTTTGCATAGTACTTTTACAATTGTTTTCTCTGTTTTATTTTGTTCAGAATGGCGTTTGTTAAGAAACTGTTGTTTGTACTTTTGACCAGTCAATGAAAATTTTCACGGGAGCAGTTATATTCCAGGAAGCAGGGATGCTCGCCGGGAGCTGCATGTACCCTGGCTTTTGCAGACAAACCAGACATCATAAAATACACCAGCCGGCTCATTTGCAGATCCGGCTTTTTTCATATGACCCGCCTGGACATCATGCGTTGGCAATGGTACTGCAAGCGGAGTTGTGGCAGAGCATTACTGCTGCCTCTTAAGTTCCAGGCAGCAGTTTGGCAGCCTTTGCATCTTCTTGCCTGGGTCATGTGGAGCTCTTATATAGAGTTACAATATCTCTGTCCTTGCTAGCATGACTTCATAGCTTCATGCTGGTCTGTGGAAGAAAGGACAGCTTGCTGCTGCGGGTGCATTGTCGGAAGGTAAAGGGAGCATGCGGATTTGCGGATGCAGACTGCAGTCATTGTGTTTGTCTTTTGAGATGTAAATTACAGCTTTTGTATACTGCTTGTTACATTAATATATGATTTCCGTTTGCGCACGCGTATAAAACGGTTTCGCACTCCTCTATGTACAAGCCAGATTGTAATGCAATAACCTGTGCCAGCTGTATGTACAGGAGCTTCACGGAGATATCTTCTGCAGTACAGATGAAGAGGTCCAGACCCTTTGTGAAGAATACTGCAGGTATTTCCACACAGCAAAGGAGTGGTACGTTTCCTTCGGCATAGCATACACGCATGTATGCAGTCCCTTGTCCTCTTGTGGATTATATAAATAATATGTAAAGAGGCAGGCCTTGCTGGATGCAGGCGGAAGACTGCAGTGCAATGGAAAGATGCAGCCGTTATGATGCCTTGGCTTCTGTTACGCTTTTTCCAGACAGAAGGCAGGGGCGCCTGCGCATACAGTCCTGCGGGGCTATATTATTAATATGTTATATAGAAGCCCCGGAGCAGTATCCCTTCATGTACATCCCGCCTGTATTGCTTGCCGTTATGGGACCAGGGAAGACAGTGTTCCCGCAGCCGGCGGTATAAGCTTAGCAGGGGCTTAAAAGACAGCCTGCCAATGCAACAAAATGAGGCCGGATTTGGCCGTAAAGCCCGTCTGTTCAAGACGGGCCTTGTTCATTTTCACAGAATCATCACAGAGAAAATGCCGGAATATATTCAGTTTTGTCGTGTACTTTTAAAAATGGCCCGTTTTTTTGGGAACAGTTGTTTTAAAACTATGGAAAAGTGGGTAAATAAAATAGTGTAGGGACAAATCATAGTATACGGAGGGAAATCAATATGCCTGATATTAATGTGTTCTGCAGGAATTGCGGCAGGAAGAACGTCAGCGGCGCGGAGTTCTGCACGAAGTGCGGAGCACCGCTCATACCCATTCATCCGGACCCCGCTAGGATGCCGGTGAAGGATGCAGGAGGAAGGCTGCTTTTGGATGCATATGCAAAAAAGCCGGCCGGAAACAGGAAGCCCGGAGGGAAGGGGAACAGCGAAAGGTGCCCGTCCCAGGTGAACTGGATTGGCATTATCGGCTTTGTGCTGGCCATGACTGGCCTGGTCCTTGCTTTTGCGGCACCGTCAGCGGGCTCCTTGTATCTGTACTTTGCCGTCATAGGCCTGCTTGTGAGCCTTGTGGGCCTGTCTCTCAGGAGAAACCGCAGGCTCCGCGGCTTTGCAATAGCCGGATGTGCCGTCTCGGCATTCACGATATCATTTATCGCTCTCATCATCTTAGCCATCGTGCTGGTGTGTTCTGCGGTGTTCAGAAGGGCCAGACGCTATTGAGCCTTGAGCCATTGAGGCATATGCGGGCAGCCTTTGTGCCGTATGGCACGTACATGCAGCAGCGGGGAATCTGCCTGTGACGGGGCGGATTTCCGCGCTGAAGCAGATTTTAGAAGGTGCAGCCGTTACGGCTGTTTTCAGACCCGTCTTTTGCCGGCATTCCGCCCGTGAGTCTGCGTGGGGGGGGGATGTGCGGAAAGCAAAAAAAATCTGCCCCGGAGGGCAGATCCCCCGCACAGCATGCGGGGACCGATTGCTCGGTGGTGTGGTTAGCACTTATTTGAACTTTGATTAGATGTTCAGAAAAGGGTAACCGCTACATATATTACTAAATTCATGCAGGAGTGTCAAATCATTATGATGATGAATTCAGATTCAGATTCAAACATAAAAGATTATTATATAGGATTGGACGTGGGCACCGGCTCTGTAGGCTGGGCCGTAACAG
>JAJPYR010000032.1 GCA_021204825.1 Clostridia bacterium
GGTCCTGGACGTCCTGGCGCGCGAGCACATCTCCGTGGAGCACGTTCCCTCCGGCATAGACACCATGTCCCTTGTCATAGAGAGCGAGCAGCTCACAGGCCTCAAGACGGAGCGCGTCCTTGAGGGCATCAAAGAGTCCGTCCATCCGGACCTCATCCGCATCACCGAGAACATTGCCTTAATCGCCACCGTCGGCCACGGCATGAGCTCCTCCGTAGGAACTGCGGCCCGCATCTTCTCCGCGATAGCCCGCGCAGGCATAAACATCAGGATAATAGACCAGGGCTCCAGCGAGATCAACATCATCCTCGGCGTAAAGAACGAGGACTACGAGCGCACCATCCAGGCCATCTACTACGAGTTCTTCGGCCAGAACTGAATCCCGCACAAGGCCACAGATAATTCAAAAGCCCCCGGCTATCCCAGAGGCTTTATATTTTTGCGTACAAAAATGCCGGCTGTCTCTTCAACAGCCGGCAGGCAGAGGATATACCGCAAATTGCGGTATGGGCTCCGCAGGAGTGCCCGTATCAGAGGACCCAAGGACCTTCCGCTATATAGTAAGGTATGCCGCAGGATTTGTCAAGGGGTCACGCGGTTTATGTCTCTCGGGAACATGGAGGCATAGCGGACGTTCTTGAATCCCAGAAGGTGCATTGTGAGCCTCTCAAGGCCAAGCCCCAAGCCGCCGTGAGGGGGAGCTCCGTACTTGTGGAGCATAAGGTATGTTGTGAACTCCTCGGGGTTCATTCCCAGGCGTTGCATCTTTGCAACCTGCTCGTTGTAGTCATGGATTCTCTGGCCGCCGGACGTGATTTCCACGCCCCTGAAGATGAGGTCGAAGGAGAGGGTGTACTCAGGGTCTTCGGGGTCATCCATGGTATAGAATGGACGGTCGCTGGAGGGGTAGTGGGTCACGAACAGAAAGTCGGAGCCGTATTCTTTCTTTGCCCACTTGCCGAGGAACTCTTCCTCGGAGGGATCAAAGTCATGCATGTCCGTAATGCCCTTGAGCTTCTTCATCGTAAGGGCCTTTGCGTCCTTGAACCGGATGGCGGGGATGGAGTCTATCTGCGGTATGTCCGCATGCAGGATTTCAATCTCCGGCGCATACTCTTTCTTAAGAAGCTCCATTATGTTCTTCAGGACTCCGGTCTCCATGTTCATTATGTCCGTGAAGCTGTCTATGAAGCCCATCTCAAAGTCCATGGAGACGTACTCGTTGAGATGCCTTGATGTGTCATGCTTCTCGGCACGGAACACGGGGCCTATCTCAAAGACGCGCTCAAAGACAGGCACAAGGGTCTGCTTGTAGAGCTGGGGGCTCTGCGCAAGGAATACGGTCTTGCCGAAGTAGTCCAGACGGAAGACTGTTGTGCCGCCCTCTGCCCCCGCGAAGTTGATCTTCGGCGTGTGGATTTCAGTAAAGCCCTGGCTTGTGAGATACTCGCGGAATCCGCGCTGGATGCCCTCCTGGATCTTGAAGATGGCACGCTCTGAGGGGTTGCGCAAGGTTACAGGACGGTTGTCCAGGTTTACGGCAAGGTCTGCCATGACCTTCTTCTTGGAGATTACGACAGGCATGATGTCCACGGGAGTGGAGAGTATCTCTATATTATGTATCTGCAGCTCATATCTCTCTGAGCCGTCTCTTGTCTCGCTTTTTACGACTTTGCCCGTGACCTTGGCCGAGCACTGCTCCTTGACTTCCGGACCCATCCTGTACTCCGAGAACTCCGGGGAGTACACGCACTGTATGACTTCCCTTGCCGTGCGTACAAGCACAAAGGCGAAGTCCGACATGTCTCTTATGTTGTGTATGGCTCCCTTGATGGAGACTTCCTGGTCCAGATGGTTTCTGAACTCACTGTACGGCGTGATGTCTGTATGAATGGTGCCGTCTATTCTTTCCGTATCCATGTCTCACCTTGTAAGATGTCTTAGAATGGCTTCATTTTACGGCATCCAACTGCAAAAAGCAAGCAAATGAACTCCGTGAGAAAGCCAGGATTGAAGGATTGAAGGCGGCATTGTGCTGCATGTAAAATGGCGTGATTTGCCTTGCAGACCAGACGCCAAAATGTATCCGGCAGCGCAACTAAAATGGCAAAAGTAGACCGGACACTTCTGTACAGAGTTGTGACAGGCACCGACACAACAGTTGCAAACCAGGCAAAGGGATTTAAGTAGAAACAACAGTTTCTGAATAGCGGCAATGGATTAAACCGACATTCCGGACTTAAGTGTTGGTTATATCCCACATAGGCAAAATTTGGTTGCATTGATTGCAGGCAGTTGCTATAATATGGAATGTGGTCTGCGGTGTCCGTGGTATAGATATGCGGAATCCACAATGTGATAAAAGGGAGCTTGCGTGGCGGTTTCTAGGCAAGGTCTGCATTTTATGCGGAAAGTCCGATGTTTCACCCCGGGGCACCCACCTGCGAGAAGCGGGTTCACGTTTTTTATATCACGGCACATGCGGATTGCATGCCTTGAGGGGCGCCGGAATGGGATGGCGCGGCTTTAAGGCCGGGGAACGAGCGCAAGAGGTACAACAGAATGTTGAGATGCAGGGGCATGTCTGGCAGCATGCGGGCCTCTGGCGGGAGTGGACTGCTTGGTTTGAAATAACTGAACAGTTTTTGTGTTACTTGCGAAAAATTGCCGGGACAGGCCTTTAACAGGTTGTATGAAGGTGCTGTTTTGTGCTATACTTGCAAAAGTGCAGGATATACAGGATTGCTTTATCGAGGAACATTATGGACGACATGATCAAATCTATAACGGATGCAGAAGGGAAGGCCGCGGAGATGAAAAGCGAAGCAGCCGCCAGGGCCGCGGCGCTCGGAGACGAGGCCAGGGCCAAAGCTTTGGAGACAGAGACATCTGCTGCCCTGGAGAGAGCAAAATACCGTGAGGAAAACATGGCTGAAGCCACGGCTGCAGCTGAGAGGGAATACAGGCTTTCACTGGCAAAATCCAAGGCTGCCGCAAAGGAAGCCGTAAAAAAGACAGACAAGGAGCTGGACCTTATTGCAGGAGAGATAGCAGGGAGGATTCGCAGTGGCAATTGCTAAGATGCGGAAACTTAAGATAGCTGCCATGGCCTACGACAGGGACGCCATCCTGGACCGCCTGCAGAAAACCGGGGCAGCCGAAATAAAGGAGTGCACGCTGGGCGATGAGCTCCCGCGTCTTGAAATAGATGCAGGGGAGCTTCGCTCATCTCTTGCTGTCTCCGAAACGGCCCTTGCCGCCCTTTCCGGCGAAGTGTCTGCGCAGGACAAGGAAAAGAAGGTAAAGGACGGGGAGCTCAAGGACGGCTTTGAAGTGTCCTACTCCGACTTCATGGATGCCTACAAGAGCGCAGACCATGAGAAAGAGGTCATCTCAAAGATAAGCTCCCTTGTGGATGACAGGAACCGCACATCCAATGAGCTGACAAGATACCAGCGCACGTTAAAGACCGCAGAGATATACAAGGCCCTTGAAGAGCCTTTTGACGCATATAAGGACACTGCCCGCGCGGCAGTGAAGCTTGGCACCGTGGCAAAGGCCGCAAAGGAGACCTTTGAAAGCGGTATTTCCGCCATATCATTGGCGGATTGGAAGCAGATAGCTGAGGATGAGGACAACATTCTCATTGCCGTGTACGCCCACAAGAGCGTCCGTGATGACATGGATTCCGCACTCTCCGCCGCAGGTTTTACGCCCTGCCCTTTCTCCGGCTCTGAGACAGGGGCTGGGTTCTATGCCGCCACAAAGGCGCATATAGAGGCCCTTGAGGGGGCATTGAAGGACAACGCGGACGGCTTCTATGCCCTGCGCGCCGAGGTAAAGCCCCTGAAGGTTTACTGTGACTACCTCGGCTTCCAGCTGGAGAAGGCTGAGACTTCTGGCAAGTTCGTGGCCACGGAGCGCACCTTCATACTGGAGGCTTATGTGCCTGCTGTCTGCGAGGAGATGCTGACAAAGGCCCTGCAGGAAGTCACAGGAGCCATTTACATAGAGTTTGAGGACGTTGCGGAGGATGAAATGCCTCCCACGCTCATGGACAACAATCCGGTTGTGTCCAACTTTGAGACCATAACCAACATGTATTCCCCTCCGAACGCGAAGGAGTTTGACCCCAGCACCATAATGGCCGTGTTCTACAGCATTTTCCTGGGGTTCATAATGGGAGATCTGGGATACGGCATCCTCATGTTCATAGGCGGCCTCGCAGTCGTGCTGTACTGCGGCAGGCGTCCATCCGGCCTCAAGAACATGGCGGCCATCTTTTCCGTCGGCGGAATATTCGGCATCATCTGGGGATTCCTGTTCAACTCGTTCTTCGGCATGCCCATTCTGGGAACCACGGTCCTTCCGGATGCGCAGTCAGACATGTGGAATCTGGTGGGCATAAGGATTCCGGCGGTGCTTATAATAGCCCTCATAATCGGATGCGTTCACCTTATGGCGGGATACATCTGCAAGGCCATCCAGTGCTGGAGGCGCGGGGAGGTCGGAGACGGCTTCTTTGAAGGCGTTGTGTGGGCCATCTTCACAATAGGCGTCATCCTCGCCATTGTAGGCTTCCTGGACGAAGTTGACTGCATCGATCTTGCCTATGCAGGCGGCATAATAGCGGGAGTTGCCCTGGTTGTTGCCATTTTCACGGCAGGCAGGCATGAGAAGATTGTCGGCAAGTTCACGAAGGGCTTCGGAGCCCTGTACGGCGTCATAAACTACGCCTCGGACGTTCTGAGCTACGCCCGTCTGTACGGCCTCATGCTTTCCGGCGCGGTTATAGCAAACCTTGTTTCCACTTACGGCATCCAGTTCATATCCGGAGCGGATTTCGGCGGAGGATGGATCATCCTGGGGCTGGTTCTGATACTTGTGGGACACGCATTCAACCTTGCGATAAGCCTGCTCGGCGCGTACATCCATGACGCCCGCCTGCAGTACGTTGAGTTCTACGGCAAGTTCTATGAGGGTGAGGGAGAGCTCTTCACACCCATCGGCTCCAGGCACAAGTACGTGTACGTGGCGCCCCAGAAAGACTAGGCCGCAGCCGGGCCTTCCGGCCCGCAAAGGAAACTGTATCTCATTATAAGTGCCGCGTTTCCCTTGCGGCCGTCACAGCAAACAGGTTTCATCCGCAGCCTTGCAGGGCCGCGGGAAAAGATACATTCAGCTTCAATTAGAGTTTCACTGCAGGAGACTGCGTGAATATAACGGAGGAATTAATATGGATTCAACTACAGGCGGATATGCCATAGCTCTGCTGGGAGTTGCCATCTGCGTCATCTTATGCGGCATCGGTTCAGCCTTAGGCCTTTACAAGACAGGCAGCGCTGCGTCCGGAGTCCTTGGTGAAGACCCCAAGAAGTTCGGCAAGGTCATGGTGCTCGTCCTTCTGCCCGCAACACAGGGCATCTACGGATTCATAATCGGCATCATCGCCTCAACTTCATGCGTTGACACCATGACTGTTGCGGAAGGGCTTGCAGTGCTCTGTGCCGTGCTTCCCATGGCTTTGACAGGACTTGTGACCGGATATTATCAGGGCAGGACGTCTGCGAACTGCATTTATGCCGTCGGCAGGCAGGAGTCTCTCAGCGGCAGGCTTATAATCTACCCCGCAATGATCGAGTTCTACGCAATTCTCGGACTCATCATTTCCATCATGCTTCTTATGTAGTTCTGTCAGTGAAGGTTAAGACTTATGAGTATGCAGGATATTGTGGACAGAATAATTTCGGATGCCTCGGCTGAGGCGGAAGAGACAATGTCTGCCGCAAAAGCCCAGTATGATGACATCCTTTCCAGGGCTGAGGCCAAGGCTGAAAAGGACATGGCGGATGAGAAGGCTGTGACGGAGGCTAAAATAAAGAGCCTTAAGGACGGCTATGAGGCATCCGCGCGCCTTGACGCCCAGAAGATCCTTCTCGCCGAAAAGAGGGCCGTCATAGACTCCATCTATGACCGCGCCTTAACACGCCTTGTCTCCTCGTCCAAGGAAGACACCGTCCGTCTCTCCCAGACCCTCCTGGAAAAGTATGCGGAGGAAGGGGATGAGATAATCTTCGCAGACGGCTTCAAGTACGTGAAGGAAGTCTCTGCGCTGCAGGTTGTAAAGGACAGGAATCTCAAGGTTTCCTTCAGCAAGGCGTCCTTCAAGGGCGGGTTCATCCTTTCCGGAAAGAGTTCGGACAAGGACTTGTCCTACGAGGCGCTTCTTGCAGCAGACAGGGAGCAGCACGAGGCCGAGATAGCCTCCAGGCTTTTCCATCACTGATTCTCATCCTGCAAAGAAAGACAGGACAGGATTCTCACGCAAAGAGGCAAAGGGCGCTTAAAACAGCGGCAGGCTTGTCCGTATATTAAGGGCACAAGGGGCATGCAGGCGCAGTTCAGGCGCAGTTCAGGCGCCGGGTTAATACTATTTATAGAGCTGGAACATATCTTATGGCAATGGATCCCATGTTCACAAACGGCATAATAGCCGTAAAAGAGAAGTACTTCCTCCGGGACAAGCTTTCCCGCATGTGCGAGATGGGCGCGGAGGATGCCTTCCGTCTGCTCCTCGAGAGCGGCTTCGGTCAGGGCGCCGGAGCGGACTCATACCACGAGTATGAGGCACTCTTAGAGGCCGATGAGAAGGACATTGACAAGTTCATAAGGGATTTTGCGCCTTCCGCAGCCGAAGCGGAATATCTTCTCGCTCCCCGTGATTTCCACAACGCGAAAGCCATCGTGAAGGCAGATGTCATGGGAGTCCCGGCAGACAGCATGCTTGCCCCGGACGGCAATGTCCCTGCGGAAAAGATTCAGCAGGCGTACATATCCGAAGACACGGATGAGCTCCCTGAAGAGATGGGCAAAGCCTTTGCCGAGGCAAAGGAATATCTTGCGAACGGTGACAAAGAGGGGGCTGAGATAGGCATCATCTTTGACAAAGCCCTGTACCGTCACCTTGCATCCAGCTGCAGGCGCCCGGCCATCTTAAAGAAGTTTGTGGCCGAGAAGGCAGACATGCAGAACATCTTAACCTGCATGCGTTCCTCTTCAATGGACTACGCGAAGAAGTATCTCCTGGACGGCGGGAGCTTAAAGGAGCGCAAGCTTGCAAAGCTCTTTGAGAGCGAGGATGAAGGCATGAAGGCCATGTCCGGCACGGGACTTGAGTCCTTTGCAAGGATGTGCTATGACGCCAAGGCGGAGAAGAAGCCCCTGTCTGAAGCAGAGAAGGTGCTGGAGTCCTATGAGACGGATGCCCTGGCAAAAAACCGCTTCGACCTTAAGGCAAGCGAGCCCTTCATGTACTACATTTTCCGTCGCCGTGCGGAGAATGAGAACGTGAGGATTGTCATGGCCAGCCTCATTGCCGGCATGCCGGAGAAGTGGATTAAAGAGAGGCTCAGAGGGGTGCAGTCATGACAGGAAAGATGGCAATCGTTGGAGACGGGGACAGCATAATGGTCTTCAAGGCCGCAGGGGTTGCGACGTTTGCGGCATCCGATGCAAGGAATGCGAGGGAGCTCATACGCAAGGCCGCGCGCGACTACCAGATTATCTTCGTCACGGAAGAGTTCTACAGGCCCAACGAGGAATACATGAAGAGATTTGACGAGGAGCCCTATCCCGTGGTGCTCATGATTCCTTCTGCAGGAGAGAGCACAGGGTACGGGGATGACCTTTTGAAGAGCGAGATGGAAAGGGCCCTCGGAGTGGACATACTGTTCAACAAGTAAGCTGCCGGCGCACAAAGCAGCGCTTTGCTATGCCTGTGGATTTTACATAGTGCGGCTCTTTTGGCCGCGGGGGCTGCCCCGGACAGGGATGAAAGGGGCGCATGAATGCTGAAACCTTTTTAAGCCCCGTATACTCGGGGCGGCTGAATGAATGCTGAAGCTTTGACCATATGAACATAACCGGCGGCGCACTGCATCGCATGCGGGCGGCATGCAGCGCAGTGCTTCGCTGAGGCATAAGGTAAACGGTGAATTTATGGCAGGAAAAGTAGTAAAAGTATCAGGACCTCTGATTGTCGCCGAGGGAATGGGCGACTCAAAGATGTACGATGTCGTCAAGGTCTCCAAGATGGGTCTTATAGGAGAAATCATAGAGCTGAGAGGCGAGATGGCGTCCATACAGGTTTATGAGGAGACCGCAGGCTTAGGCCCCGGCGAGGATGTCATCTCCACAGGAGAGCCCCTTTCCGCAGAGCTGGGCCCGGGACTTCTGACCGGCATCTTTGACGGCATCCAGAGACCCCTTACAACCCTTTATTTCAAGTACGGGGACAGAATCTCCAGGGGCGTATCCGTCAACTCTCTGGACAGGGATGCCAAGTGGCATTTCGTGCCCACAGCAAAGCCCGGAGACGAGGTTGAAGAGGGAGACGTCATAGGTACTGTCCAGGAGACGGCCATCATAGAGCACAGGATAATGGTGCCCAACGGAATTAAGGGCAGGGTTGCCTCCATAAAGGAAGGGGACTTCACCGTAACGGACACAGTGTGCACCCTTGACACCGGCAACGGCAAAAAGGACATCTGCATGCTGAGAAAGTGGCCTGTCCGCAAGGGCCGCCCCTACAAGGAGAAGCTCAATCCTACCACACCGCTTATCACAGGGCAGCGTGTCATAGACACCCTGTTCCCCATCGCCAAGGGCGGATGCGCAGCGGTCCCCGGACCCTTCGGCTCCGGCAAGACAGTCGTGCAGCACCAGCTCGCAAAGTGGGCGGATGCGGACATCGTGGTATACGTAGGCTGCGGAGAGCGCGGAAACGAGATGACGGACGTCCTCAACGAGTTCCCTGCCCTCAACGACCCCAAGACCGGCGAGCCCATAATGAAGAGAACAGTGCTTATCGCCAACACATCGGACATGCCGGTGGCTGCGCGTGAGGCTTCCATATACACAGGCATAACCATTGCGGAGTACTTCCGTGACATGGGCTACAATGTAGCCATAATGGCAGATTCCACATCCCGCTGGGCAGAGGCCCTCAGAGAGATGAGCGGCCGCCTTGAAGAGATGCCCGGCGACGAAGGATATCCCGCATACCTTGCTTCCCGTCTTGCAGAGTTCTACGAGCGCGCAGGCATTGTGCGCATCCTCGGAAAAGATGAGAGAACCGGCTCCGTTACGGCCATAGGCGCCGTATCCCCTCCGGGCGGCGACATGTCCGAGCCCGTCTCCCAGGGCACCCTCAGAATAGTCAAGGTCTTCTGGGGACTTTCCGCATCGCTTGCATATGAGCGCCATTTCCCGGCTATAGACTGGCTGGTAAGCTACTCCCTGTATGCGGACAAGATGACGGAGTGGTTCGACCGCGAAGTGGGAACGGACTTCATGAAGTACAGGGCCTTCATGATGAGGATACTTCAGGAAGAGGCGTCCCTCAACGAAATCGTGCGCCTCGTAGGAATGGATGCCCTTTCCTCCAAGGACAGGCTTACCATGGAGACGGCGAAGATAATCCGCGAGGACTACCTGCACCAGAACGCATTCCACGAGACGGATACATATACATCGCTCACAAAGCAGATCAAGATGATGAAGCTCATATATGAGTTCAACCGCGAGGCTCAGGAAGCGCTTGCATCCTACGCCACGATCAACGACATCCTTGCCGTTCCCGCAAAGGACAAGATAGGCCGCGCGAAGTATGTCGAGGAGGACAACCTTTCCGAGCTGGATGACCTTTACAAGGAGATGACTTCAGAGCTTACCGCTGTTGCCAAGGGAGGGGAAGAAGATGTATAAGGAATATAAGACCATAAGTGAGATAGTCGGCCCCCTGATGGTGGTTAACGGCGTGGACGGAGTAAAGTACAACGAGCTTGTGGACATAGTCTGCGGCAACGGAGAGCTCCGTCACGGCAAGGTCCTCGAAGTCAACCGCGACAAGGCCGTTGTTCAGCTCTTTGAGCGCTCCCAGGGCATCCAGATGTCCACAGCAAAGGCCCGTTTCCTTGGCCACAGCCAGCAGCTTGCCGTATCACGTGACATGCTGGGCCGTGTCTTTGACGGCATGGGAAATCCGAGGGACGGCGGCGCGCCCATTATCCCGGACAAGCTCATGGACATAAACGGCGAGCCCATAAACCCCGCCGCGCGTGACTACCCCAACGAGTTCATACAGACCGGCATCTCCGCAATAGACGGGCTCAACACCCTGGTCCGCGGACAGAAGCTTCCGGTATTCTCCATGTCCGGACTTCCCCACGCAGAGCTTGCGGCACAGATAGCCCGCCAGGCCAAGGTTAAGTCCGGCGAGGACTTCGCCGTTGTCTTTGCGGCAATAGGCATCACCTTCGAAGAGGCCCAGTACTTCATAGATGACTTCAAAAAGACAGGCGCCATAGAGCGTACGGTGCTCTTCACAAACCTTGCGGATGACCCTGCGGTAGAGCGTATAGCAACCCCCAGGCTTGCCCTCACCTGCGCCGAGTACCTTGCCTTCGAGTGCGACATGCACGTCCTGGTAATCCTCACCGACATAACCAACTACGCCGAGGCGCTCCGTGAAGTCTCCGCAGCCCGCCGTGAGGTTCCCGGACGCCGCGGATACCCGGGATATCTTTATACAGACCTCGCGTCCATTTATGAGCGCGCAGGCAGAATCAAGGGCTGCAAGGGCTCCATAACCCAGATCCCCATCCTCACAATGCCCGAGGATGACAAGACGCATCCCATCCCGGACCTTACAGGCTACATAACCGAAGGCCAGATAATGCTCTCCCGTGAGCTCTACCAGAAGGGCATCAACCCGCCCATAGACGTTCTTCCGTCCCTTTCAAGGCTCAAGGAGAAAGGCATCGGCAAGGGCAGGACCCGTGAAGACCACGGCGACACCTTGAACCAGCTCTTCGCAGCATACGCCCGCGGCAATGAGGCCAAGGACCTTTCCGCCATCCTCGGCGAAGCTGCCCTCACGGACACGGACAAGCTGTATGCAAAGTTCGCGGACGAGTTTGAGAAGGTATACGTCTCCCAGGGCTTTGATACAGACCGCTCCATAGAGGAGACCCTGGACCTTGGCTGGAAGCTTTTGAAGATCCTCCCCGTAGGAGAGCTCAAGCGAATCAAGCAGCAGTACATAGACAAGTACCTTCCCAAGGATGACGAGCCTGCATCCGTCTAACCGCTGCGCAGACCCTCAGCCAGACCCTCATTCAGGCCCTTATGCAGGCCCTTATACAGGCCCTCAAAAAGGCCATCATCCAGGACTCTGCAGCGCTGCAAATGCGCATAAGTGCCCTCTAAGAAAAGCACAGCCGCCAATCCAGGCGGCCCCGTAACCAGACCTTAATCCCACGCAGGCCAGCTTAGTGCAGCCGGAGATAACATATGGCAAGATTGAACGTCAATCCCACGAGGATGGAACTTAAGAAACTCAAAGGCAGGCTTGAGACGGCAGTCAACGGACACAAGCTTTTGAAGGACAAGTCGGATGAGATGATCCGCCGCTTTTCGCTGCTTCTCAGGGAGAACAAAAGGCTCAGGGATGAAGTGGAGAAGGACCTTGCGGACACCTTGAGGCAGTTCTCCGTGGCCAGATCCGTTACTCCTGCGTACAGCGCCGAGACGGCATTCTCAATGCCTTCCGTGGCAATCGAGGCAGACTGCAATACAGAGAGCATAATGGGAGTGAAAGTGCCCAGAATAGATGTGTCCGAGTCCAGGCGTTCAGACTCCCTGCCGTATGCATACTCCGAGATAACCTCCGAGGCGGACTACTCCGTTGCGGCAGCCGTTTCCCTTCTTCCCAAGATGGCAAAGCTTGCTCAGGTGGAAAAGTCCGTGCGGCTTCTTGCCAATGAGATAGAGCGCAACAAGCGCCGTGTAAACGCCCTTGAGTACATCATGATCCCTCAGCTTGAAGAGACCATCAAGTACATAAGGGACAAGCTGGACGAGAACGAGAGGGCCTCCCTTGTGCGCCTAATGAAAGTAAAATAAAACATCATTACATAATGTCCGCCCAACGGGCGGGCTTTTTGCAATATGCAAAAACGCTTGCATAATGTACAATTATGCTGTACCAGGTGCAGACGGCCCTGCAGCCGCATGCATTTGGCCGTGGGAAAAACAGAGTGGGGAAAATAAAATGGAAGCTGGAACGAAAGATGAAGACATCCTTTCAAAGCTGGAGGACAGCGTGCTGCAGGACAGCGCTCCTGAGGAGGATGCAACGGAGGAAGAGAGGCTGTATTTAAAGTACGGAGAAGACACATACCTTCTGCACAACATGGCGGAGGAAGAGGCAGAGAAGTCTGAGTCCGCCGGGGACAACATGATTGAGCTGCTTTCCGCGGAGGCCTACATGGGCCGTGTGCTCTCGGTCATCCATATGCCTGAGCACGTGCTCACATACATCTTTGCCATCCTGTATGCAGCCTTCGGCATTGTGTGCATAGCCACGCCTTCCACGGTCATAGACTTCCTTGCCTATGTCGTAGGCGGAGTTCTTGTCCTCATAGGCGTTGTGCAGTTCATCTCGGCAGTCATGAGCGGCGAGTACAAGCAGACCAAGACAAACACCACTGCCACGTCCATATTAATAGCAGGCATAGGCGTCCTCTTCATCTGCCAGCAGGCCACGGAGCCTGAGAGCGAGACTGCAGTTATACTCATCTCCATCCTTTGGGCGGTCTTAGGGCTTTTCGAGGTTGCCCATCTTCTCAACCATGCCTTCAAGCGCATCGCAAACTCAGAGCGTTTCGTGTACTACGTCATAAAGGCCATCATAGAGCTCATCGTGTCCTTCACGCTCCTCTGGGACCCTTCCAACTCGGATGCCCACGAGTTCCATATCATAATGTTCGGCGTCTCGCTCCTTATCGAGGCGGTCACCATGATACCTCAGATAAAGGCCATCGTAACCGCCAAATAGCGGCTCCCCGGGCCCCTTCCGCAGGCCTTCACCAAGGCCTTCACCAAGGCCTTCAAAAAGCCTTCAAAAGGCTAATATTTACGCACCAATCAAGCCTGCGCATGACTTACGCAGGCTTGCATAACGCCCGCTGCACACGTGCAGGGCGCATATACAACAGCACAGAAGAGACAACCGTATGAAATTCACACGCTGGGACCTTATGAAGCTTGCGCAGAGCTTCGATGACGAGTTCATCCTTGCAGACTTCACGGACGAAGAGATCTGTGACATGCTCGGTCTCAAGGATGATATGACCATAGAAGAGGTTAAGGAACGCTACTTCGAGTACTATGATGACATCAAAGACAAATCCCTCAGAAAACACAAATGGTCTGACTAACGGACCCTCAGGTCAGCCGGAGCCTTCCGCGCAGAGCACCCAGTCCCTTGAGCCGGGGCCGGTAAAGCTGCTTTTCAAGCAGAGAATATTCTCATGGATTGCCTCATACAACATCTTTGATGAAAGCGGCAATACAGTATACCAGGTAAAGGGCAAATTTACATTCGGGCGCCTGTTCAAGATATATGACGCCGCAGGACGAGAGCTCGGCAAGGTCAAAAAGAAGCTGTTTGCCTTCAAGACCAAGTTTGCGATCTACATAGGCTCAGAGTGCATAGGCTATGTATGGAAGAAACGCATCTCTGTAAGACCTAAGTTCTTTACGGACTTCAACGGCTGGAGCATGACGGGCAACATCATTGAGTGGAATTACTCCATTATGAACGCCCAGGGCGGTCTTGTGGCAACCATCAAAAAGGAGATCTTCCATCTGTCGGATACATACTCCATTACGGTAGTCAACCCTGCAGACGCCCTTTGTGCCGTCCTGCTTGTGCTCGCCATAGATGCGGAGAAGGATGACAGAAACAACAGCTGACATCTTTCCCTATAGTGCAGCAATATCCGCATACAAGCAGCATGTACAGGCCTGCGGAGCATCCATCTGCCGCAGGTCTTTTTCTTTGCCAGAGTGGCAAATTTTGGTACAAAGCTTGCAGTTATGGGACATTTATGGTACATTACTCATGGTATAGTATGACTGCGGCCCGGGAAAGCCGGCCAGCATAAACCTAAGCAAAGGAACCATACAATGTCATTAGAACCCAAGAAGACGGTCATTTTCAGACTGTACCAGATACTGTTTGACTATACGGATGCAGACCATCCCATGACCCAGGCCGAGATCCAGGAGAAGCTCCGTACAGATTATGGCATAGAGGCAGAACGCAAGTCCATAGGCCGCAATCTCTCATACCTTCAGGAAGAGATGAAAATGGGCATCGTGTCCTCCAGGAAGGGCACCTATCTTGAAGACCGCCCCTTTGAGCCTGCGGAGCTGAGACTTCTCATAGACTGTGTCCTCTCCAGCCGGTACATCAAGGACAAGTACTCGGATGACCTCATAAAGAAGCTCAGCAGGATGGGCGGACGCTATTTCCAGTCCCGTGTGAGGCACATCTTCTCCGTCCACGAGTGGGGAAACAGGGACAATGATGAGCTGTTCCTCAACATAGACCTCATAGATGAGGCCATAGAATCCGGCAGGCAGATCACCTTCACGTACAACAGGCTTGATGCAGACAAAAAGCCGCAGAAGACCCACAGGCACATAGTGAGCCCATACCAAATGATAGTCCACAATCAGCGCTACTACCTCATGGGGTACAGCGAGTACTGGAAGGATATCCGGTTTTACCGTATAGACAAAATGACCGAGGCCAAGGTCCTTACCAAGGCTCCGGCAACGCCCATCCGGACTCTTCCGGGCTATGAGAACGGCGTAAACTACAGCGAACTGGCCAACACCCGTCCGTACATGTACTCCGACAAGCCGGAGCATATAATCTTAAAGACCCGCGAGGCCGTGATAGATGAGCTTGTGGACTGGTTCGGCCCCAGCATTGGCATAACTCCGCAGGAAGGGGACACCATAACCGTAGACCTCATGGCCAGCCCCACCGCAATGATGTACTGGGCTCTGCAGTTCGGCGATGACGCCGAGATCCTGGCGCCCCTGTCTCTTCGCAACAGAGTGCAGGATATGCTTAAAACAATCCTCGCCAAGTACGAGGCCGAGCCTTAAAGCAGGCCCTGTGCGGACCCTGTCCCAAGACTCCCCAAAATGTGCCACAACAGCCTCAAATGTGACCAAAATGGTACGTTGTCCGTGGTATTCTTTGTACAAGAAAACACATGCAATGAAGGAGAATATCATGTCATATGTTATAAGGTTGTACAGCAATGAAAGCGCATTTTGCTCCGGCCGTCCTTACGGAAGAGGAAGTTCTTCGAGTTCTGGCGCAAGCCTGATAAGATCTGGTGCGGCATCTGGACGATTCTTTGACATCGCAGACGCGGACTGTGATGACAAGCGGGCGTCTACTGGCACAAAGACCTATGTGGTATATTACTTCAGGTCTGCGGAGGACATGAAGGCCGGCAGGATTGCATCCAGCGGCAAGACTAATGGCACCAGATCATCCGTCATATCCGGCGCGCAGAGGAGCACCAAGTCTTCCTTCTCCCAGTACAAATGCTTTGTGATCCAGGAAGAGAAGGAGCCCTACGTCATAAGATATTATGCACAGGAGCGCGACTTCATCAACTGCAGCCCCACAAGGACGGAGCGTTGCAACGACACAAAGGCCAGGGCATACAGGACGGGGCAGGACAGGCTGCGCAGCGGTGCCTACAGGTGCTTTGACGTTGTTACGGAGTCTAACGCAAGGTCTTCTTCATACGGTTCAGAGAGCTTTATAATCCGGTATTTCAAGACCATGCAGGACTATAGATACTACCGCTATGCGTCCTCCGATAGTGTGAGGTCTAACCGCTCCAGCGCGGTACGGCAGGCGGAAACCAGAATCAAGTCTGGACAGTTCGTGTATTATACGATAGAATCAATCACATAACAAATCAACCTGCAATATTTTGCAGACTGTAAATATACCTACAGCAGGATAGGTATTGAGAGGTAGCTATAATGAGCGATGGAATTAAGATTTCAGTTGATGGACGGGAGATCAGAATCAAAGATTGTGATGTTAATACCGTAAAAACAATCAAGGATATATTCAATACTGAATGTTCTCGTACCAGCTATATTGGCACCAAATCAATTGCAGATATAGAGAAAAACAAATACCTTTTCTTCGTGGGCAGTTATCAGCGTGGATATCGTTGGCGCAAGGATGAAGTTGAGGCTCTTTTGGATGACCTGTATAATTTTTGGGATAAGTATTACTCCAACTCACGGGACAAGAACATCAGAAAACGCTATTGTCTGCAGCCGCTTATGCTGAAACTTAAAACCGATACCAAGACTGATGTCAATGATGACACCAAAACTGGAACGGAGAACAATGAAGGTGCAGACTCAAAGAAGAGTGGCTATAAAAATGTTCTATATAAAATAATTCAGAATAAGGACAGTGAGGAAAGTAAAAATATATGCACTTCTGAGAATATAAGTTCTGACGAAGTGGGAGATGTATATGAGCTCATAGATGGTCAGCAGAGACTTACCACCCTGTATATTATTCTGACATATTGCCAAATGATATTGGACAACAATACCTCTAAAGGCCCAGGTTATAATATAGTTTATGAGAACATAAAGAATTCGGATCAAGGATTCATAGAAAGTGCATACAGTACTGTAAAAAGATGGTTTGAGAACAAGTCCGAACTGCATATACTGAGGGGGGCAAAAAGACAGAAAGCTGTAGGATATAACAAGGATAAGCTGAGTGATTTCATTGACGTGGTCAAATCCCAGGTTTGCTTTGTGTGGTATGTTGCTGCAGTGGATGAAGACTGCAAAAAGCTGTTCACAAAAATTAACAGCGGAATAATACCGCTCACAAATGCGGAGCTTTTTAAAGCAATGCTTTTGAACAAGGCAGACACTGATTCGTATGGTGAAAGTATTGCATTTGAATGGGACCAGATTGAACAGTCAATGAGGAACAATTCTTTCTGGGGCTTCATTTGCAATGATGCGTCTTATGATGATAAGATGCGCATAGATTACATTCTTCAGATATATGCCTTGAAACTAAAGGCAGAGCATCACCTTGATAAGTATAAGGAATACAAGGACAGATTCTCGTTTTTGACGGTTTATGACTATCTTCAGAATAACATTGGAAAGGTCTCCGTTGAAGACATCTGGACGGGAATTGTCCAAGTATATAACAAACTGTATTCATGGTATTCAGACATAGAGCTGTATAACAACATAGGTTTTATAGTTGCTGCGAACTCATACCTGCATAAGAAGAACTCAGCTAATACCGTTAAAGATTTATATGCGAAATACAGCAGCAAGACAAATGATGAAGTCAGAAACGATATCAGAGCCGAAGTAAGAAAAGTTTTTGATGATCTCTTCGCTAATGATAAAAACAAGGAATCAATAGAAAAACTTGTCTACTCGTTTGTCCATGAAACAGATGACGCAAAGTTGCGTGAACAGGCTGAGAGTCTTGTTGCTGTCTTTAATTACGATGAATCAGAAAAGGGGGACAACAGGAAGATATATCTGCTGTTGTTGTATCTTAACATTTACACCTGCATTCGTTCCGTCAAGGATAAGCCTGAAAGAAATTCGGTTTCCAATAACACAGGCCGGTTTGATTTCATGTCATATTATTCTGCCTTCATAAAAGATGATGCCGGGAACGATGATGCGGGTGATGATTTCGAAGAAGAGGATGTGAACGATGACGTCAATGGAGATGAGAGCGGTGAGAATGAGGAGAGTGATGTTGCCAATGATGAGAAAGAAAGCAACAGACTGAAGGGTTGGGACATTGAACATGTCAACCCGCGTGACCAGCCAGATGGTGTAGAACTCAAGGAATTCATTAAGAGTTTCAAAAGTCCAGACCAAGAGAAAGAGAAGAGGGACAATCTGGATTGTATTGTTGATTTCATCAATACATATAATGTGAGGCACTTTAAAAAAGAAGACAGTGCGAAGTACTGCGATTTACCACACAAGGAAGAATGGTATGATGACCTGGATAAGGCATGGACTAGTATCAGAGAGGATGTGGAAGGAGAATACACACATGGCGGAGACGGGGACTCTATAAATGGGATATGCAATCTCGTTCTTCTAGATTCTTCCACAAACAGAAGCTACCGGAATATGCTGTTCAATATGAAGAGAAACAAGATCATCTCTAGGAATAATGATGCTGTCTTTATATTACCGGTTACCTTGAATGTTTTTCAAAAATACTACAACAAAAATCCTGAGCATTTCATATATTGGGAAGGCAAGGACCGCGAGGGATACAGGGAAGAGTTTGTATCAATGCTGTATTATATCTATAGGGGGAAAATGGCATGAGTTCAGCAAGTGGGCTTAATTATGAGGAATACTCATTCTGGGATTTGTTAAGGCAAACACATATTCTCATACCTTCCATACAGCGTGATTATGTCCAGGCCAGAGACAAAGCCAAGGAATCACGTCAAAAGCTTGTATCAGACATGGTAGATGCGGTCAAGAACCAGGGACAACCCCTTTCCTTGAGCTTCGTTTATGGGTTCATTGAAAACAGAGACGGAAAAGAAGTTTTCATACCTATAGATGGCCAGCAGCGTCTCACCACATTATTTCTGCTACATCTCTATGTAGCGGCATCCTTGCCGGACGACTTCAGTTCTTACAGTGAGATATTCAAGAGGTTTTCGTACAATACCAGACTGACGTCCCAAAGATTCATAGAGAAACTAGTGGATGGGTTACCCAAGATTCTGGAGGATAAAAGCGGCGGCAATGGTGTTGCCATCTCCAAGAGAATACAGAATGCACCATGGTTTCCTGTATCCTGGGAAGATGACATGACCATCAAGTCATGCCTTGTAATGCTTGATGCCATTGAGAATGGCTTCAATAAAACTGGCAAGGACTGGGTATCTTATTGGGACAATCTGAAAAATGGACGAATCACATTCATGTATCTTGAGTTGAGCACCGACTTCGGGTCATCTAATGAGTTATACATAAGGATGAACGCCAGAGGCAGGCAACTTACCGACTTTGAAAACTTCAAAGTAGAACTGTTCAAAGTTCTGGGCACACAGGCTAGCAGCATAGAGGACAACATCAACGGCAAGTGGTATGACACAATGTGTAATATCGTTACAAACTGCGCCCGAGTGAATGTTTCTGATGACAGATTTGCATCATATGTGGACAGGCTTTTTCTATACGTTATCCGCTCAGTATATACAAATTGCTATATAGAAAAAGAGGCCGCTGATACAGTTATTTGTGGCAAAGAAAGCGGAGCTCCGGTGAGTACAGCAGCCCCTGATGAGATATATTTACCGGAAGGAATCGGCAAATATATGGCCAATATAAAGCATTACAATATGCTTGCACGTGATAAGGAATTTTTCAAGTATTACTTGGATTGTCTGGGGCAGACAATGAATTTGCTTTCAATCATTTTTCCTGACATCACTGATTTGGATTCCAGCGAGAAATACCTTAGTAGCGGAACATATCTGTCCAAGTATATTGGCTCTCTGCTTATAACAAAAGACAAAAAAAAAGAATGGAAAGAGCCATACTATGCAATTCGTGGATACAATGCACGTCTTAAGCTATGTGCAATGACAACATATGCAATTACAATTGTCCCGCCAGATAAAGTTACTGAGTGGGCTTCGTATCTGGCTGATTTTGAGAAATGGTTCAGGGTAATCAACAACCTGATCAACAATTCTGAAACAAGTGGTGTTCCTAAGTTCAAAGAAAGAATTCTGGGTCTATGCGGCTTTATATCCAATAACAATGAGAAGAGTCCCAATGACGATGTTGTTGTAAGTGTAAGTGACTTCAAGGCCAGAAAATCAGAAATGGTCATGGATATTTCCAAGTATCTGAGGCGTCCCGATTTTGACAGTTTCAGCATAACACAGAAGATAGAAGAGATTGAGAAGCTGAAGCTCATCGATGATCCTGACTGGAAGTTGGCAATATATGGTGCAGAAAACGCATTTAATTGTCTTAGCTCGGATTCCGGAGTTTCTTCCAATTACGATGTATTAGGCTTTAATCCGATAGGAGTATCTCACTTCTTTGGGCGGATATACTTTCTTCTTCACATGGCTGAGTATTCAAGTAAACCGCTAGGATACAATTTGGATAAATTCAAATCCTGCTGCTATCAGATCTTTTGGATTTTTTCGAGGGATGACATAACAGACTGGCCTAAAAGTGACAAGAATGAGAGGGAAAAACTGTGGGATGAAATGCTTCACCGAGTTCTGCTTATATTTGGAGACTACAGCTATTTTATTGATGAGATGAATTATGGCAAAATGTATTCACTTTGCCGCAGAAATGATAGCCACAGAGACAGTGACTGGAGAGGCGCACTGAGAGGCGGGGTTAATGCCGCCAAAACAGAGATAGTTTTGGACAACAACAAGATATATGCTTGCTTCTGCAAATTAGTGGATGATCTTGAAAATGATTCAGCGGATCATTTCTGTAAAGAGTATGCTGACAGGAAAATACAATCCTATGAAGACAGTCACCATGATAGCTATAACAACTATGACGAACAGGGTAAGTTTATC
>JAJPYR010000045.1 GCA_021204825.1 Clostridia bacterium
CCGTAGCGGCCCATGGGGGTTGCTGCGATTATCTTGGCTGCACGCGGTGAAGGAGTGCCGTCTGCGTTGAAGAGAAGGGCCTTGTTCTGCTGTGTGGTGAAGAATCCGGGTGCAATGCCGTTGACACGGATGCCGACCTTTGAGAAGTGAACGGCAAGCCACTGCGTGAAGTTGGATACGCCGGCCTTTGCTGCGGAGTATGCAGGAATCTTGGTGAGCGGCGTGTAGGCGTTCATGCTGGAGATGTTGATTATGGAGCATCCCTCTTTGCCTATCATGTCCTTTGCGAACTCCTGTGTGGGCAGAAGCGTGCCGAGGAAGTTGAGGTTGAACACGAAGGATACGCCGTCCTCTGAGAGCTCGAAGAAGGACTTTGTGTTGGGATCCAGCTCATCGCCGGGCTCATAGTACTCCTTGTCCGTCTGGGCCTTGGGGTTGTTTCCGCCGGCTCCGTTGATGAGGATGTCGCACTTACCGAAGTCTGCAAGCACCTTTTCATGGCATGCGGCAAGGCTGTCCTTGTCAAGCACATTGGCCTGGTATCCCTTTGCGGTGAACCCGTCCGCAACTATCTCTTCCGCATGAGCCTGGGCTGCAGCCTCATGGAGGTCCAGAAGGGCAACTTTAGCGCCGCATGCGGCAATGGCAGCTGCCATGCGGGAGCAAAGCACTCCGCCGGCGCCTGTAACCACTGCAACTTTTCCTGTAAGATCAACGCCTAAAGGCAGTTCTTCTCTTTTCATGATATTTCAGTCTCCTTAAATTCTGTCGTTATGTCGGCATCCTCCGCTTCAGGCGGCACGGATGTCACTTCTTGCGAAACTCCGTAGCCTCAAAGAGGCCGTTTATGTAAGCGGCGCCGAGGGCCCTGTCATAGAGGCCGTAGCCGGGCTTGCCGCCTTCGTTCCATATGTTCCTGCCATGGTCCGGACGGACATAGCCGTTGAAGCCGTTGTCCACAAGAGCCTTGCATATCTCTGCCATGTTCAGGGATCCGTCCTTGGAGCAGTGGCCCACTTCGCAGAAGCTGTCCTTGTCATCCGTCCAGAGCACGTTTCTCATATGCAGGAAATGAACCCTGCCCTGGGAGGCGTACTTTGCGGCCATGTGAACGATGTTGTTCCCCCTGCCGGCTCCGAATGAGCCCGTGCAGAGAGTGAGGCCGTTGCGGGTTGAAGGAACGGCTGCGAACATCCTGTCCAGGTCTGCCTCGTTGGAGATGATCCTGGGGATTCCGAAGATGTCCCACGGGGGATCGTCCGGATGGATGGCCATGTTGACGCCGACCTCCTCGCATACGGGGATTACCCTTTCAAGGAAGTATACGAGGTTGCTGAAGAGCTGCTCATGGGAGATGTTCCTGTATGTTGCAAGCAGGCTCTGCATCTCATCTGCGGAATAGCTCTCGTCCCAGCCGGGAAGGTGAAGGTTGTTGGGGTCCACCTTGAGGAAGTCCTCATATGAATATGCCAAAGAATCGGATCCGTCCGGATTGGGATGGTGCATCGTGGTGCGGAGCCAGTCAAAGACGGGCATGAAGTTGTAGCATACGCACTTCACGCCGCACTTGGCTACAGTGCGCACGTTCTCGCAGTAGTTCTCTATGTAGCGGTCCCTTGTGGGCCTGCCTATCTTGATGTCCTCATGGACGGGGATGGACTCAATGACTTCCATCTCCAGCCCAGCGGCATTGGCAAGATCCTTGAGGCGCTGCACGGATTCCAGGCTCCACTTCTCCCCTGCCGGCACGTCATACACGGCCGTTACGACACCGCTCATGTTGGGTATCTCGCGTATGAACTGCAGAGGGATGCTGTCCTTTTCTCCGTACCAACGGAATGTAAGTTTCATATATCTGCCGTCAGAACGCCGTTTGAATTTGGCTGCCGGTCTCCTGCGGCGGACCGGGCCAGCGGCGCTCATACAAAAAAGGTTTGCAACTTTCCGGATACTCATTATATACCGCCTTCCACTCATACGCAAGCGATATGAGCAAATTTGTGCCGTATGATATTTTCATACCCATTCCTGACAGCCCGAAAGAGGCCGGGATGAGGGGCACGGAAGGGTCTTCTCCGGACCCTTGGCATGACCTTCTCCGGACACTTGAAGGGCCCTTCTCCGGCCTGGGAGGGCCTGCCCGGCCCCCTGAAACAGGGGATGCCGGCCTGCAAACGGGCTAAAGCAACTCCTCCGGACAGGTGCCTGGAGGCGCCTTCCGGGCCGCGGGAAAAGCCGGGTTAAGACAAGCAAAATTGGTGATTTTGTGCAAAGCGCCATTGCTGCGGTTTGCTGGAAAGTTATGTGATATGTTAATTTTTTTCAATTATGAAATCCGGAAAATCCATTGCAAACGGAAGTTTTAGAGAGTATAATGTAAGTATGTTCAATTTTGTCTACAAACACATGGACTTCGCCCACAAGCTGGACGGGTCCACGCTTCCCCCGGATGACTTCAAGAAGCACATGCATGACCACTATGAGCTTCTGATGCTGGTGGACGGGATAATAGATTACACCGTGGAATCCGAGACACGGAGGCTGCAGCACGGCGAGATACTCATCATGAAGCCGGGCGACCTGCACTTCGGGTCCGTGGACCTCTCCACGCCGTATGAAAGGTATGTCCTGAAATTCTCCGCCGACATGCTTCCGGACTGGCTGCTCACAAAACTCAACGAGTGCCCGACGTTCGGAAACAGGCTATCCGTCAACAGCTACAAGGTTTTTGAGGAATTTGACGATATATATTCAGATTCTGAGGATAAAGACACAGAAGAAAGATATCTTTTGATGTACTGCCTGCTCCTCAAGATCCTTGTGGACATCTACAAGTACAATGACAGACGCACGTCCGACCACCTTTCAAGCAAGAACATCTTCATCGACAAGATAACAGGGTACATCAACGACAATATCCAGAAGACCATAACCCTCGAAGAAATATGCCATGAGCTGCACTACTCAAAGTCATACATCTCCAGCGAATTCTCCAAAGAATTGAAAACCCCCATCATGACGTACATCAAGTACAAGAAGATCATCGCAGCCCATAAGGAGATCATGGAAGGCTGTGAGAAGACCGCCGAGATAGCCGAAAAATACGGCTTCAAAGAGTACTCCACCTTCTACAGAAACTATATCAAAATCATCGGCCACCCGCCTCTTTCAGACAAACACTGAAGCTTTAGAAGATACGGAAAACGCTACGGAAGACACAATGAACGGATTTAACATCCGCTCATTTTTTTGTTAAAAATATGTGCTAACTGCACAAACTTTTGCGCAAAACAAAAAAAAGCCACATTGCAATTCATACAAATGGAAGGCAATGTTTTGACCGCAAAAAGTGGATTTTTTGCAATAATAATAACGCTTTTGCAATGGTCTGAAAGCGGTATTGCAATTGAACAATTTCCAGATCCGTGATAGGATATTCTACAATGAATTCTTTTCTAGTAGGGGAATGATATATGAAGAAAATCAGCACCATCAACGACAACTGGATCTTCACCTATTCCAAGGATGACACCAAGTCTGTCGTTAACCTTCCGCATACCTGGAACTATGATGACGGCCAGGACGGAGACGGCAAGTACTACCGCTGTGAGAAGGGAGCCTGCAGCTATGAAAAAGAGCTGGAAGTGGAAGACCTTTCCGAAGGCGATCAGTTATACCTTGAGTTCAAGGGCGTCAACGCATCCGCAAAGGTTTTCGTGAACGCAAACCTTGCCGGCGAGCATGACGGCGGATATTCCACCTTCAGAGTAAACATCACGCCTTTCCTCCAGAAGGAGAACATCATCACGGTGGAAGTTGAGAACACCAAGAACGACAAAGTATATCCTCAGTTCGCAGACTTCACGTTCTACGGCGGAATCTACAGGGATGTCAACCTCATCCAGGTAGGCCCCAACCATTTCGATCTCGACTATTTCGGCTGCAACCCCATCAAGATTGAGCCCACAATCGGCGACAAGGACACAGATGGCAAACTGAAGGTCACAACATGGGTAACGGGCGAAGGCGAAGTATCCATAGCAATCTTTGATGCAGAAGGCAACACGGTATGCACCCTTGCCAACGGCGAGGAGACCACAATCGCCAATGTGCACCGCTGGGACGGAACGAAGGATCCGTACATGTACAAGGCAGTGGCAACGCTGACCGTCAACGGCGAGGCAGTTGATGAAGTATCCGCAAACTTCGGCTTCAGGTCATTCCACATTGACAGGAACACCGGCTTCTATCTCAACGGCAGGTCATATCCCCTGCACGGCGTATCCCGCCATCAGGACCGCCCGGGCATGGCCCGTACAGGCAGCACAACATTCTACGGCGGCAATGCGCTGACAAAGGCTGAGCACAAGGAAGACATGGAAATGATCAAGGAGATCGGCGCCAACACCATCCGCCTTGCTCATTATCAGCACGCTGACTACTTCTATGATCTCTGCGATGAGGCCGGCATGGTTGTATGGGCAGAGGTTCCTTACATCTCCAAGCACATGAACA
>JAJPYR010000051.1 GCA_021204825.1 Clostridia bacterium
GATTATTATATAGGATTGGACGTGGGCACCGGCTCTGTAGGCTGGGCCGTAACAGACACGGAGTACAGCCTTCTCCGCAAGCACGGGAAGGATTACTGGGGTGTTTATCTCTTTGATGAGGCCCAGACGGCTGCAGACAGAGGGAGGTTCAGGAAAAACAGGAGAAGCATGGCAAGACGCCGTCATAGGCTCATGCTGCTGCAGAGCCTTTTCAAGGACGAGATAGAGAAGGTGGACCCTCTTTTCTTCCTGCGCCTTAACAACAGCGCGTATGCAAGGGAAGACAAGGACTTCAGACTTGCAGGCAGAGATTCCCTGTTCGGCGGGAACGGATACAGGGACAAGGACTACTTTAAAAAGTATCCTACAATATACCATCTCCGCTCCGCTCTTGCGCACGGGGAGGAGATCGGAGACGTGAGGCTCCTGTATCTTGCTGTGCATCATATACTGAAGCACCGCGGCCATTTCCTCTTTGGTTCTCAGTCTTTTGACATCGGGGACCACATGGTCGTATGCAAGTCCTTTTCAGACATGAACGCCTGGATCCAGGACAACTGGGCAGAGACAGGGATGGAGACTTTGGAGACAGAGGACCTGGAATCCGTGATACAGGAACTTTCGGTAGCAAAGCACGGAAAGAGAGACAAGTATCAGGCACTGCTCAAGCTGTACGGTCTTAAGAACAGCGGGAAGGACCCTGTCAACAATTCCAGACTCAACATTCTGAAGGCCATAACTGGCGCCAAGTTCAACCTCAAGGGGCTTTTCATGACGAAAGAAGCCTTTGCGGGCGATAACGACAGCGTATCCTTTGACTCTGTGGATTTCGATGACGCAGTCATGCCTGAGATAGAGGACGGATACGGAGAGGACAGGGCTGATTTTGTCCGCATTCTTAAGTCAATCCATGACTGGTTTGTTCTTGCGGAAATCATGAAAGACTTCGACTATTTCTCGGATTCCAAAGTGGATGCATATGTAAAACACAGCTATGACCTCACTTTTCTCAAGGCATACGTCAAGACAGAATGCCCGGAAAAGTACGGCTGGGTTTTCCGCAGGCAGAATTCCGGCAAGAAGGCAGGCCGGGTCAGCAACTATGCCTCATATATTGGCATGGACAACAAAAAGGGATTTGCCAGGTGCACGAAGGAAGAGTTCTACTCGTTCTTAAAGAATGACCTCAAAATAGACGATGACACCATCCTTGCAGAGATGGACAACGGGACGTTCCTGCCCCTGCAGACCTGCAAGGATAACGCATGTGTGCCGTATCAGGTCATTCTCAAGGAGCTGGAAGCCATTCTGGACAATGCCGCAAAGCAGTTCCCGTTCCTCAACGAAAAGGAAGGGGAGCTCACGGTCCGTGACAGGATAGTCATGCTCATGACATTCAATGTGCCGTATTATGTAGGTCCCCTTAAGGGCGGATTCTCATGGGCAAAGTTTGTTGAAGGGAAGGAAGGGGAGCTAGTTACTCCCTGGAACTTTGATGAGGTCATAGACCATGATGCCACCGAAGATGCTTTCATAAACAGGATGACCTGCAAGTGCACATACCTTCCGGACCAGGATGTTCTGCCGTCAGCTTCATTCCTGTACAGCGAGTACAAGTTCCTCAATGAGCTCAATTGTCTCAGGTTCAACGGCGTAAAGGATGAAAGGGTTAAGCAGTTCATATATGAATATGCAAAAAACCACAGGAAGGTAACTTTGGACGCATGCATCGGGGCCATGGTTTCCGGCGGCATTCTTCCGGAGGGCTCAAAGAAGGAGCAGTTTACAGGCATAGACGGGGACTTTCATAACTCCCTCGCGTCATACAATGATTTTGCTTTCCTGGGAGCAAAGAGGGATGCGCATCCGGAGATGTGCGAAGACATCATCCGCTGGATTACCGTAATTTCAGACAGGACCAGGCTTGTGTGCCGCATCAGGAAGAATTACGGAAAGATCCTGTCAAAGACAGAGATAAGCAGGCTTGCGTCCTTGAAGTACAGGGGATGGGGTAGGCTTTCAAAGGAATTGCTTGAAGGCATCAGGAGCCCTGAGTGCGCAAACTGCAACGGAGAGCCCGTCTCCATTATAGAGAAGATGCGTGAAGGCAGTGAGAACTTTATGGAGTTGTACCACAGGTACGGCTTCAATGAAGTTGTAAAGGAGCGTAACCAGGGGCTGTATTCAGATAAGGTGACGTACAGCTATATCAAGAGCATGCAGTGTTCGGCTACTGTCAAGAGGCCTGTATGGAAGGCAGTGGAGCTGGTCCGTGAGATAGTCAAGGTCTGCGGCGGACAGCCTAAGAAGATCTTTGTCGAGATGAGCAGGGAAGTGAAAGGCTGTTCCGGTACAGGACAGATGACCAAGTCCAGAAAGGAAAAGCTTCTCGAGCTGTACAGCCAGCCGGAAGTGCTCAACAACCCTATGCTGCGTGAAGACGGAGACTGGCTGAAGAGGATAAAATCCACTCCGGACTACATGTTCAACAACATCCATCTGTATCTGTACTATCTCCAGTTCGGAAGGTCCATCTACTCCTGCAAGAAAATCGAGCTTGAGGATGTCATCAAGGGTGTTAACTGTGACAAGGATCACATATATCCGCAGTCCAAGATCAAGGATGACAGCGTGGACAACCTTATACTTGTTCTCAAAACCGAGAATCAGGGCAAGAGAGACGTATATCCCGTTTCAGAGGATATAAGAACAAAGATGCATTCATACTGGGCCTTGCTTCTTCATCTCGGCATGATGAGCCCTGTCAAGTATTACAGGCTTAACCGCAGCACGCCTCTTACAGAGGATGATATAACAGACTTTGTGAACCGTCAGCTTACGTTCACCCTTCAGAGCACCAAGATTGTTGCCGAAACGATGCAGAAGCTCCTTCCCGGCTCCGAGGTAGTTTACGCCAAGTCAGGAAACGCTGATGATTTCAAGAAGAAGTTCAAGATCATAAAGGTCCGTGAACTCAATGACCTTCACCACGCCAAGGATGCATACATCAACATCATTGTCGGCAATGTTTTCAACACCAAGTTCAATCATGATGCTTCTGTGTATTTCAAGGAGCATGGCATTTCCGGCTTTGATCTCACAACCCTCTACGATGACGACATCAAGGGCGCCTGGTCTCCCTCATACATAGAGAGGATTATAAGTACTGTGGAGAAGGACGCCTGTACGGTGGTTCATATGGTAACCTCCGGTTATGGAGAGATGTTCGACCAGCAGATTGTCCCTGCAGGGACTCATGACAACCTGATTCCCATCAAGGACAGGGCACCGTTTTATAACACAAGCCGTTACGGAGGATACAACTCGGTACATTTTTCATCCTATATGCTTGTCCGCAGTCTGGATAAGAACGGCAAGCCCATGCTTACCATGGAATGGTATCCCCTTCATTATGAGAAGAGGTACGGCAATTCTACTGAGGAGAAGATCCGCTATTGCGAGCAGATCCTGGGGTTTAAGGACCCTGTTATTGTGCTTAACAACATCAAGGCAGGTACATTGATAAGCAAAAGAGGCTCATATGCCACCATAAGAGGCAAGGCTGGCGATGATATCATAATATGCAACGCCAATCAGCTTCACCTGGACAGGAACAGCATGATTACTCTTAACGAAGTATGCAGGTATATGGACAGCCGTTTCATGTACAGGAAGAAGGACCTGCCTATGAAGGAGTCAATCTCCAGCGGTGATCTGCTGTCTCTGTATGATGTTTTCACAGAAAAGCTTGCAATACCCGCATACAAGAACCTGAGGTACAACGGGAATTATGCAGGATTGCTCATGAATGGCAGAACAGCATTCCTCACTCTGACAAAAGAGCAGCAGGCTGCGGTTCTGTATGAAATTCTTCATCTTCTTCAGTGCAAGCCGAGGTCTTTGGCAGATTTGTCCGCTATTGGCGGGTCAAAATATGCAGGAGCCCTTAAGCAGAGCATGAATCTCACCGGACAGGATGTGAAATTCATATTCCAGTCTCCTACAGGGTACTACACACGCATCATCAGCGTAAAGGATATGCTGTAACCGGCCGTGCTGCTTTGTCAGCACTTACAAAGTCAGAAAGTATGCCAAACAAACCTTTTATGGGGTCGATCCAGCGGGGGTTGTTTGAGAGATTAGATGTTCAGAAGGGTGTCAAACAAACCAACGGGAAAATGTCCAGGGGGTCGTTGAGAGGTGAGATGTTCAGAAAGGGAGGAAAACAAACAAAATAATTATGAGGGCGGGGGGGGGGGTGTGGGG
>JAJPYR010000081.1 GCA_021204825.1 Clostridia bacterium
AAAAACCCCACCATCACCAACACCCCCAACCCCACCACAAACCACCCCCCCCCCCTCCCCCCCCCCCCCGCCCCTCTTATGGTAAAATTGTATAAACACTAAAAGGCTGTCTTGCAGGCAGCCTGGGGAGAGATTGACTAATGAAGAAAACAATGCTTAAGGCAGCTTTGCTTGCAGCTGTCTGCTGTGCCGTAGGAGCTGTCTGCGCCTTCGGAGCCTGCGGAGACTCCGGCACATTCGACGAGAGGGAGCCTGAGGCTTCTGACTACGCTAACTTTAAGACTTACATGACTGATACGTTGGCTTATGACGGGTCATTCACCATTGCATTTAATTTCGTGATGGCAGAAGAAGATGATGTTGAAATGACTATTGATTATGTTTCTTCATATGATTCTGAGAATGACAAAGCTTATATGTCAGAGGAAGAAGATGGCAGTTCTTATACTTATTATTATGTGAATGGGACAGATGGTATTACCGAATATTATGATAACGGCAATTATAAAAGAGCATACAATCACGGCAGTGACAGTAGTTATGCCAAGTATTTCAATTTCTATGATTACGTGACCCAGATTGTAGAAGATCCTTCTGATCTTTCAACTGAGGCTGACGTAAGCCAATACATTGTTGAAGCCCTGAAGAAAACAGACGGGATTGAGTTCGAGGCGGATAACCTGACTCTTACTGTCAAGGGTGAGAATGGCTCAATCTACTACATTGTTAAAGGTAATACGACAGAATCATACACTAATTCTTCATATGAATATTCTACAACAATGCAGGTTATATTCACGGATGGTATACTTACAGGAGTTTCCTGCTACCTGTCTGAAGATTATTATCGCGATGGTGAGCTTTACAGAACAGAGTCATACGATGTAAATATAACCGTTTCATACGAATGGGATTCATCCATTGAGTGGCCCACAGACTTCAGTGAATTCTCCTGATTCCCATACCAATAACCAATAACACATCCAGGCTCCCTGCCATCCGCAGGGGGCCTGTTGTTTAGTGCATCTGTCAGGAGAGCAGGCCGGACATTATCTGCAGCTTCCGTAGGCTCCGCACTGTGTGCGGGGCCTTATGCACGGCGCATGATACGGGCGTGTCCCGGACCCTTCCGGTGCTATTCCAGCGGAGCTTTGCATGAGGGTGTGCAAGTACGGATTACGGTCCGGGTGAGAGTGTCATAGAGGGCCGGGTATGTCCGGGATGAAAGGAATTTTCACGGGGATGTGAATGATGAACAGTACAAAGTGAATAAGGAAAGTGTATAAGCACAGATTATGTATTGTATCATAAAAACTGAATGCCAGGGGCCGCCGGAGGGGGTGTGCGAAAAGCGATTATGCTTGACTATCTGCATGGAAATAAATATAATGTTATGCGTTGCTGAGAGAGTAAGATCTCTGTCAATCACAGGCAGAAAAGGTGCTTTTATGATACTGAATGACTTGGAAATCAAGACAGCTCCGCTGGAAGGGGAAGTGAGGATCCCTTCCGGATGCGCAGTCAGCGGAATCATAGACAGAAGCGGCAAAAGGATGTCCGGAGAGAAGATAATACGCTCCATAGCCACCATGCATGACAGGTCCAACGGGCTTGGCGGCGGCTTCGCAGGGTACGGGATATACCCGGATTACAAGGAGTATTACGCTTTCCATCTCTTCTACAATGACCTTCAGAGCAAGAAGGACACAGAGGATTTCCTCATACGCCATTTTGAGATAGTGTACTCATCCGAGATAAAGACCAGAAAGACCAGGGGCGTCACAAACCAGCCCCTTATATACAGGTACTTCCTGTATCCGCTCTCCAAGAAGCTTGCAAACTCACACCTGGACGAGGAGTCATATGTGGTGAAGTGCGTGAACAGGATAAATGTGGAGATAGAAGGGGCGTTCGTGTTCTCCAGCGGCAAGAACATGGGCATCTTCAAGGGCGTGGGCTTCCCGGAGGACATAGGCAAGTTCTATCTGTTGGACGAGGAGTACGCAGGATACGCCTGGACTGCACACGGCAGATATCCCACCAATACACCGGGATGGTGGGGCGGCGCTCATCCCTTCGGCCTTCTGGACTACTCCGTAGTGCACAACGGCGAGATTTCATCATATGACGCCAACAGGCGCTACATTGAGATGTTCGGCTACAAGTGCACCCTCCAGACGGATACAGAGGTCATAACGTACATAATAGACTACCTGCTCCGCGTAAAGGGCCTGACCCTCCAGGAGGTTGCCAAAGTCATAGCTGCCTCATTCTGGTCCACGATAGAGGAAAAGTCCGAGGATGACAAGTACCAGGAGACTTTCCTCCGCAAGGCGTTTGCGCCGCTTCTTATAACGGGCCCGTTCTCCATTATATTCGGCTTCAACGGAGGCCTTATGGCCCTCAATGACAGGCTCAAGCTCCGTTCAATGGTATGCGCCGAGAAGGGGGACATGGCATACATATCCTCAGAGGAGTGCGGAATAAGGGTTATAGAGCCCGAAGTGGACAGGATATTCTCGCCTGCCGGCGGGGAGCCTGTGATTTATACTTTAAGAGACGGGGGGATTGACTGATGGACACATACATTCCCGCTGAATATGAAGTTGTAAGGAACCCGGATCTCTGCATCGCATGCCAGGTGTGCGAGAGGCAGTGCTACAACGGCGTGCACAAGTATGACAAGGACCTCGGCAGGATGATCTCGGACAGCAACAAGTGCGTCAACTGCCACAGGTGCGTCTGCCTGTGCCCCACGCATGCCCTCAAGATCGTAAAGTCGGATGACACATACAGGCTCAACAACAACTGGTCCAACCAGGCCATGAATGAGATATACCGCCAGGCCAATACGGGCGGGATGCTCTTATCCTCCATGGGCAACCCCAACGACTATCCCATATACTTCAACAAGATCCTGGTCAACGCCTCGCAGGTCACAAACCCTTCCATAGACCCTCTTCGTGAGCCCATGGAGACGCAGGTATTTCTGGGACAGAAGAACGTGGAGATAAAGAGGGACAAGATGGGCCGCCTTGTGGACACGCTGCCCCCGCAGCTCAAGCTCAGGTACCCCATCATGTTTTCCGCAATGTCATATGGCTCCATCTCATACAACGCGCACGAGTCCCTGGCCCGTGCCGCTGAAGAGCTTGGCATCTATTACAACACCGGCGAAGGGGGCCTTCACAAGGACTTTTACAAGTACGGCAAGAACACCATAGTCCAGGTTGCCTCAGGGCGTTTCGGCGTCCATGCGGATTACCTCGAGGCCGCAGCGGCAATAGAGATAAAGATGGGCCAGGGCGCAAAGCCCGGCATAGGCGGGCATCTGCCCGGGGCGAAGATTTCAGAGGAAGTTTCCGAGACCCGCATGATACCCAGGGGAGTGGATGCCATATCTCCTGCCCCGCACCATGACATATACTCCATAGAGGACCTCCGCCAGCTCATATACACCCTTAAAGAGGCCACGGCATACAAGAAGCCCATTATCGTAAAGATAGCGGCCGTTCATAACGTAGCTGCAATAGCATCCGGCATAGCCCGTTCCGGAGCGGACATAATAGCCATAGACGGTTTCCGCGGCGGCACAGGAGCGGCTCCCACGAGAATCCGTGACAATGTGGGCATTCCCATTGAGCTTGCCCTGGCACAGGTGGATGAGCGCCTCCGTCAGGAGGGCATCCGCAACAACGTCTCCATAGTAGTCGGCGGCTCAATCCATTCCAGCTCGGACGTTGTAAAGGCCATAGCCCTTGGCGCAGATGCCTGCTACATAGGCACCGCTGCCGTAATGGCCCTCGGGTGCCATCTCTGCCGCACATGCCACACCGGCAAGTGCAACTGGGGCATAGCGACACAGATACCGGAGCTCGTAAAGCGCCTCAACCCGGACATCGGATACAAGCGCCTCGTAAACCTCGTTGAAGCCTGGGGCGGCGAAATCAAGGAGATGATGGGCGGCATGGGCATAAACTCCATCGAGGCTTTGAAGGGCAACCGTCTCATGCTCCGCGGCGTCGGCCTCAACGACACAGAGCTGCGCCTTCTCGGCATCCGCCACGCAGGCGAAAGCATGTAACCCGGCCCTTTGAAAGGCCCTTGCCGCATGCGGCAAACCAGGCCCGCATAACGCCTTTGAATGGCGTTACAGGCCACATACAGCGACTCTGACGCGGGGAGCTGCTCCCTGTGTGGACATAAAAAAGACGCCCTGCATGGGCGCAAGGCATCCGCCCGCGGACGGACGCAGGGCGGGCGGGAACTCGCAGACCCGCCGGCCGGACAAAATCTATGAGAGAGGAATGAAATATGCTTACAAGCATCTGCGGAATCAACTGGGGCGATGAAGGAAAGGGAAGGATGGTGGATCTGCTGTCCGGAAAGTTCGACATCGTCTGCAGGTATCAGGGCGGCAACAACGCCGGCCATACGGTCAAGAATGAGAGAGGCGAGTTCATACTCAACCTGCTCCCCTCCGGGATATTGAGGCCTGAGGTGGTAAACGTCATGGGCTGCGGGATGGTTATAGACATCAAGCACCTGTGCGGCGAGATACAACGCTTAAGGGACAAGGGCATAGAGATAACCCCGGACAACCTCAAGATCTCGGACAAGGCCGTCATAACCATGCCGTACAACGTTCTCCAGGATATAATGGAGGAAGACAGGCTCACGAAGGCCACAGGCAAGCCGTACGGCTCCACAAGGCGCGGCATAGCCCCCATATATGCGGACAAGTACATGAAGAAGGCATTCCGCATGGGAGAGCTCTTAAAGCCGGAGCTTATGTACAAGAGGCTTCCGGACATAGTTGCTTGGAAGAACATGACCATAAAGGCATACGGCTTTGAGCCCGTCACCGTGGATGCCATGACAGACTACTTCGAAACATACGGCAAGCCCCTGGCTAAGTATGTCACGGACACAGGCGTCTTCTTGAACAGCGCCCATGATGCAGGCAAGAGCATCATGTTCGAGGCGCAGCTGGGAGCCCTCAGGGACATAGATTACGGCATTGTGCCGTATACGTCATCATCCTCCACAATAGCCGCATATGCGCCAATAGGCGCAGGCGTGCCCAACCTCAAGCTGGACCAGTCCATAGGCATCATGAAGGCATACTCCAGCTGTGTGGGCGAGGGCCCCTTCACCTGCGAGTACTTCGGGGAGAAGGCGGAAAAGCTCCGTGCGGCAGGCCATGAGTACGGCGCGGCAACGGGAAGGCCCAGAAGAGTGGGCCCCTTTGACGTCGTAGCCTCCAGGTACGGCATACGCTGCCAGGGTGCGGATGACATAGCCCTCACCAAGCTGGACGTGCTGGATGATTATGAAGAGATAGAAATCTGCACCCGTTATGAGCTTAACGGGGAGCTTATAGACGATTTCCCCTTCACGGACGTCCTGGATGAGTGCAAGCCCTATATAGAGACCGTCCCCGGCTGGCACTGTGACATCTCTGCATGCCGCAAAAAGGAAGACCTTCCCAGGGAAGCCCTGGACTATATAGCTCTTCTGGAGAAGCTCTGCAGCTGCAGGATAAAGTACGTCTCCGTAGGCCCTGAGAGGGACGCGTACATAGAGATTTACTGATGCCGCAAGGCCTCCGCAGGGGCCCTGCAGCGCATGCAAAAGACCAGTCATGTCTGCGTCCGGGCAGGGCGCAGGATAGCGGATCATAGATACAAACCAACGGCCGGCCCCTTTTGGGGCGGGCGCTCCGCAAGGAGTGAGGGAGCTGAATATGAAACGTATTTATGTAAATGAACAGCATTGCCTCGGGTGCCATCTCTGCGAGTGGGAGTGCGCTTTTGCAAACTCCGGCCTGGACGAGATGTTCAAGCTCAAGGGAAAGTTCGGGACAGAGATAAGGCCCAGGATAAGGGTGGAAGGCGAAGAGAAGGACGAGATACACTTCGCCGTCAACTGCAGGCACTGCACAAGCTCCATATGTGTCAAAAGCTGCATATCCGGCGCGCTTTCAAGGAATGATGACGGCATGGTCGTCATAGACAGGGAGAAGTGCGTGGGTTGCTTCACCTGCGTCCTTGTCTGCCCCTTCGGCGCCATAATGCCCGCCGCAGACGGCAAGGCTGCCCAGAAGTGCATGCTCTGCACGGACAACGGCAGGAACGGAGAGCCGAACTGCGTTGCCCACTGTCCCAACGGCGCAATCGTTTACGAGGAGCGTGACTGAATATGAAATACGTCATCATAGGAAACGGCACAGCCGCCATAGCCTGCATAGAAGGCATCCGTTCCGTGGATACGGAAGGGGACATCACCCTCATCTCCTCGGAGAGCCGCCACTGCTACGGCAGACCCCTCATCTCATACTATCTCTTAGGCCGCATAGATGAGGCTCATCTGGACTACAGGCCCAGGGACTTCTACATAAAGAACAATGTGGACGCCATGCTCGGCGTCACTGCCATCAAAGTGGACCCCGCATCCAAGGCCGTAACCCTTGAAGACGGCACATCCGTGCCGTATGACAAGCTTCTCATTGCCACAGGCTCACGCCCCTTCGTGCCCCATGCAGACGGGTATGAGAACGTAGAGAACAGGTTCACCTTCATGACGTATGATGACATGAAGGCTCTGGAGGCAAAGCTTTCACCGGACGCCCGTGTGCTTGTTGTGGGCGCAGGCTTAATTGGCCTCAAGTGCGTGGAAGGCATCCTGGACAGGGTAAAAGAGGTTACCGTTGTGGACTTGGCCGACAGGATCATGCCCTCCGTGCTGGATGCGGAAGGGGCCGCAATGGTCAAGAAGGTTCTGGACAAAAAGGGCGTCACGTTCTTCCTTTCAGACTGCGTCAGCGCATACAGGGACAACACGGCCATCCTTCGCAGCGGCAAAGAGATACCCTTTGACATCGTAGTGACTGCCGTGGGCGTAAGGCCCAACACAGACCTTGCAAAAGGGGCAGGGTGCGATGTAAACCGCGGAGTTATAGTGGATGAGCGCTGCGAGACGTCCGTAAAGGACATCTACTGCGCCGGGGACTGCTCCGAGGGCTATGACAGGTCCATAAACGCAAAGCGCATCCTTGCCCTTCTGCCCAATGCATCCTTCCAGGGAAGGTGCGCAGGCATCAACATGGCAGGCGGGGATGAGAAGTTCACCAACGCCATCCCTATGAACGCCATGGGATTCTTCGGATGCCATGAGCTCTCCGCAGGCGCTTACGAAGGGGAGTGCATATCCAAGGTCACAGAGGACACATACAAGAAGCTGTACGTGAAGAACGGGAAGCTTGCGGGCTTCATTCTGATCAATGACTTTGAGCGTGCAGGAATCTACACATCCCTTATCCGTGACGAAGTGCCCCTTGACACCGTGGACTTTGACCTTCTCATAGAGAAGCCCCAGCTTTTAGCCTTCTCCGCGGCAGACCGCAAGGCAAAGCTCGCAAGGAAAGTATAATCCGGACCAGAAGGGCCCTTTCAAGCCCCCAAAGGGCGCAGAACCCAAGATACGTTATTACAGCCTGTTTTTGCAAAACAGCACACATATAAGCAGTTATAGAGGCGTGACATGGTAATCAATGCAGATGAAAACATGAGTTTCCAGGTGCTCAACAGGAGAGTAAGGGAGACACAGGACAAGAAGATAACTGTTAACGGAATAATAGGCCAGAGGTATGTCGGAGCAGGCCTTTCCGGCAAGAAAATCATCCTCAACGGAACCCCGGGCAACGCCCTGGGTGCATATCTCAACGGCTGTGACATAGAAGTGCACGGCAACGCACAGGACGCCACCGGAGACACCATGAACGGCGGCAAGATAGTCATATACGGCAATGCAGGAGACGCCACAGGGTATGCAATGCGCGGCGGCAAGATCTTCGTGGAAGGCAACACCGGATACCGTGCAGGCATCCACATGAAGGCATACAAGGAGCTCCATCCTGTCATTGTCATAGGAGGCCGTGCAGGCTCCTTCCTCGGCGAGTACCAGGCCGGCGGGGTCATCGTGGTTCTGGGCCAGAATGATGACGGCCAGCCCATATTCCACAACTTCTGCGGCACCGGAATGCACGGCGGCATAATGTACCTCCGCTGCAGGAAGCTCCCCCACAAGCTTCCCACGCAGGTGCACGTGGAGGCCGTCTGCGGCGCAGACATTCCGGAGCTCTGCGACATCATCAAGGAGTACTGCGAAAGCTTCCCGCAGTTCAACGCCAAAAAACTCCTCAACTCCAACTTCTTTGTCCTTACCCCGGACAAGGACAACCCGTACAAGGCTCTGTACACCGACAACTGATCCGCACCGGCCGGAGCATCCCGCCCCGGCTTTTAATTGGCCAGAGTACAAACATTTGTTCATAAACAGCCCCAATATGATCCGGACTTGCTCCATGTAAACGCTAAAATAAAAGTGTACCAAAACTGACGTCTTCGCTAACTTAAAAATTTACCAGTCAAATCACAACACTCCAGAAATATGCATTTTGTAGCAGGGTTGCACCAGGTTTGCAACACATGTGTTCTTGCCTGCGGACAGGGTCTGCAGTAAAATGCAGGTGTAAGAAAAGCCACAGGAGGAGTGCGGGATGCTGTATCTGGACAACGTCTGGAAAGCATACGGAAGCGGAAAGAACAGGCAGGCCGTTTTAAGGGACATCACGTTGTGTTTCAGAGAAAGCGGCCTTGTTTTCGTTGCCGGGGATTATGAATACGGCAAAAGCACCCTTCTGGACATCATAGGCGGGTACAGGTATCCTACCTGCGGCCATGTGTACATGGACGGCCGCAGGACAGAAAAGTACGGCGCGTTCCGCATGGACAGATACAGGCGCACATGCTGCGGGTATCTGTTCAATGACTTTCAGCCAATTGCAGAGTGCACCATAGGGGAAGCCGTATCGGATGCCTTCCGCATACAGCAGGGAAAGGATCTTGGCCGGGAGGACGTGGAGGCCTGCCTTGCAAGGGCACATCTTGCGGATGACAGCGGCTCCCTGTATGACATTCCTGTGGGCAGCATCACAGGCCTTAAGAGGCTGTATTTTGCCCTTCTCATGACCTGCATAAGCCCTCTCAAGGTCATCCTTGTGGACATCCCTTCGGAGCTTGCGTATCCCGTTTCAGAAGACTTATGCAGCTTTTACGCCGCCTTAAAGGCCGTCTCCAAAGACCGCCTTGTAATCTGCACCACGCAGAACAAGGACCTCGCCGGCCGCTGCGCAGACAGGATCATAACCCTTGCGGGAGCTGCCATTGCAGAAGACACCTGCCCGTACACAGCAGACCGCAAAGAGTGCACAACACCTGTCAAGGGCGCAAAGAAGGAGAGGCAGCACGGGCTGGGCTTTGCAAGGAGCTTTGTGCTTGCCGCCAAGGGCTTCAAAAAGCATACAGCGTATGCGGCTTTCGGCATCATACTTGCAGTTCTTTTAGTCATAATCGCAGGGTACGGCGCAGCTGCAGCATCTGCCATAGATGCGAACAGGGAGCAGCTCAAGAAGGCGTATGCAGACGGGGCTAAGACCGTTATGCTGTGCGGAAGCTCTGTAGACCGTGGATGGTATAATGAAAGCGTGTTCCAGATACCGTCATACAGGGTGTTCAGGAACACTTCAACATATCTGCAGGACAAACAGCTGGAGACCCTGGCGGAGTACATGCCCGCAATGAAGATGGAGTCCGGATTCTCTCTCACCAATTATTATGCAGATCCGGAGGCGGAGCAGGATGAGTACTACAGCAATCCGTACGTGTACTTAGGCGCGGATGAGATCTCTTATTTGGTGGAGCTGGACCCCTCAACAGGCACACAGGACGCATACCTTGCGCCTGCAACAGAGGACAGCCGCCTGCCGCAGGATTATACAGAGATAGCCATAACGGACTACACTGCAGACATGCTCGTACGGTACGGGTACAGGGACTGGGACTCTGCATACGCAGAGGCGGAGAAAGATGCGGAGGAGACCGGCTCGGATAAGAAGCCGGAAGAGCTCATATCCGCGGAGGATGTGGATACATACGAGATTGCGTCCCCGGAGGACCTCATCGGCAAGACTCTGGACGGCTTGGAGATAGTAGGCATCTTCTCTACAGAAGAGGACCTTGCATCCTTCAGGGATGAGTATGATGAGGACGGCTCCGCAGTGTATGAGGAGTACAGGGAGTCGGCTAAAGACGGGCATGTCTTCGGAGCATATCTCCGCAACAGGCTCGGGGATGAGACGTATTACTGGATGCAGGGGAAGCACATCATGACGTTTGCCTTCGTCAGGACAGGATACATCTCATACATGGACAGCGCAGCAAATGCATACGCCCATTCACATCCCATGCTGTACCAGCTGCAGGGCAGTGTCTCAAAGGACATGTCCCTCATACGCAAGCTCACGTACAGGCCTTCCACAGGCCGCAAGTATTATGCAACAGTGTACACGGCATACTCCAGGATAGCGTACAGGGCTCAGACTCCGTTTCCGGATGAGTACATGACCATAGGCTACTGTTTATTCGCCATCTTGGAAATTGCCGGAATGGCCTTATGCGCTGCCTTCATGGTCAAGAGCATGCATGCAAGAAAAGGAGAGACGGACACCTTGCGTGCCAAGGGCGCCAGACAGAGGGACATTGCCCACATATGCTGGTGCCAGGCCCTCGTGTTCCTCGCGGCAGAGGTACTGCTGGCTTTGCTGGCCATTGGAATAACATGCGCCGTAATCAACGCCGTATACTTCATACCCCTGTACTCCATAACCATCTGGTCCGTACTTGCCGTCCTTGGCGCATCCATGGCAACCACAGCCGTATACACAGCCATAGTCTCCAGGCACCTTGCAAACAGGGAAGTCTTCAACGTCCCCATTCCCGCAGACGTGCCGGAGCCACAAAGAAACCGGCTGCTTTCATAACCGCCCTTGGCAAAAACTTAGGGAGATTTGCCATCCATTGGCAAATTACCCTGAAATTTCCACGCAGAAAACCGCCCCGGAAACATGTCCGGAGCGGCTTTTAAGTCTGCATAAGTGCCTTGTTTTGTGGGAGTTACAGGATATTGGCAGGAATTATGCTGTTCTTCCTGTCCAAAGGACAGAAGGAGGGGCACAGGCATATTATGCCGCCTGAGGACCTGTCCCAGATACCGTTCTGTAAGGTCTGGAATTTCTTCACTTCACTGCACTCCGGGGTGTCTGTCATCTGTATATCCAGTGGATGCATGTCCCGGTTGTATGTCATTATGAGCGGTATCTCATTGCCGTTACTGTCACGGTAATGCTCCAGACTGCACTGTACGGATCTGTACTCCATGTCCTTCATAATCTCCACAGCGGCATAATTGCGCAGGAACATGGAGCTCTGCTTCCCTGCCATCAAAGCCTCATCTGTCATCCATTTTGCAAGGTATGAAGCAAGGCCGGTGTCCGTAAAGTACATGACGGGTCTCTTGCAAAGGCCTTTCATAGCGCCGTAGCTGCAGTACGGAGGCAGCAGGAACAGTACATGCATGCCTTCCAGGACAGAGATCCATTTCTTTGCTGCGGACACAGATATTCCGGCTGCTTTGGCAAGGGCGGTACAGCTTACAGTCTGTCCAATCATGCCTGCACATGCCTCAAGGAAGCGTATGAAGACCGCTTCCTGTATGCCAGGGCACAAGTATACTGCATCCTTAAGCAGCGGAATTAGCATATATCCTTCATAATACTCCCTGCGCTCCGGGAGCGAAAGGCCCTGCGCTTCCGGCAGGCCTCCCTGCCATATATAGCGGAACAGGTCTGCCGTATTGCATTCCCCGGCCTGCCTGCTTCTGGATAGAAGGTGCTCAAATGAGAGGTCAAAGGGGTCCGTAAAGCGTATCCCGCGGACCTCAGCGTATGAGAGGGGGTACAGGGATATGAGTCCCTGCCTTCCCGCAAGGGATTCGCAGTCTGTGTGCAGGAAGGTATATTCTTCGGATGATGCCATCCAGAACAGGCTCCGCTCGTCTGTGCTGTCGCATATGAGCTTTATGTACTGGTACAGCACTGGTGCTTTCTGGGCCTCATCTATAATCACAGGAGGCCTGTATCTCATGAAGAACATCTTCGGGTCCGTCCTGGCAAGGGCAAGCGTGTCCGTGTCATCCAGGGACACATAGGTCCTTCCGGGCTCCGCAAGGTGCTTCAGCATGACAGTTTTTCCGGCACCCCTGGGGCCGGAGACCGTAACGGCCTTGAAATTCCTGCTGTATCTCAAAAACTTCTCCTCTGCAAAACGCTGCACGTACATCCCTGCGCCCTTCACTTCATGCAAATCTTAATCTGTGTTTAATATGTCATATATTTCGTGGAAGGTCAACCCGCCGAAGACGGAATGGCGTGTGCACAGGGCCTGTATAAGACGCCAAAACGCAAAAATGCGCTTGTTTTGCCAGTATGAAAGGGTTATAGTATCCGCATATTCTTAGCAGGAGGGTTATATGGGAGAAAGCATAGTTGAGATACCGGTGGATGCAGATGAGGCAAAGCTTGCACGGTATGTATGCGAGGCCATGGGCATGACGGTGGAAGTGTATATGAGGATGTGCATTGCCAGGCTTATACAGAAGCGGGGCATGCCGTTTGATGTTTCCCCGCAGGAGACAGAGGCGGCAAGGAAGCCTTTGTAGAAGGAGTTCTAAAAGCCGTAAACTGCAATACGTGTGGCGGATTTGTCATATCAAATAGTTTGCATTTAGAGAGTGGATACAGTATAATTAAGCGGAAAGACAGGAAGCCGCATGGCGGCAGAGGAGCCGGATATGAGATTTTACAAGATGCACGGCATCGGCAATGACTACATCTATTTTGACTGCATGAAAGAGGATCTTCCCAATCCTTCAGAGCTTGCCGTGGAGCTTTCAGACAGGCACTTCTCCATAGGCGGAGACGGCATCATAATGCTCTGCCCCTCAGATGTGGCAGACTGCAGAATGAGAATGTTCAACGCAGACGGCTCCGAGGGCAAGATGTGCGGCAACGGAGTAAGGTGTCTTTCCAAGCTTGCGCATGACTTAGGCTATGTCAAGGGCACGGAGCTTACCGTAGAGACCCTGTCCGGAATAAAGACCATAGAGCTGTATCTGGACTCATACGGAAAAGTGGGGTCCGCCAAAGTGGACATGGGTGCGCCCATCCTGCGCGGCGAGGACATCCCCTCAACCTTCACAGGGGACACCGTGGTAGGTGCTCCTTTGGTTGTGGACGGCAAGGAGTACAAGGTAACCCTCGTATCCATGGGAAACCCTCACTGTGTGGTGTTTATGGAATCCGATCCCAACAGAATGGACCTGACTGGCATAGGACCCAAGTTTGAGCACCATGAAGCCTTCCCGGACCGCATCAACACAGAGTTCGTGAAGCTCATAAACCGCAACCATCTCCGCATGAGAGTATGGGAGAGGGGCACAGGCGAGACCCTTGCCTGCGGCACCGGAGCCTGCGCAGCGGCTGTCGCTGCCTGCCTTAACGGCATCTGCGAGAAGGGCAAAGAGATAACAGTCTCACTCCTTGGCGGAGACCTCAGAATCCTCTATACAGATGAGAGCGTATACATGACCGGCGGTGCAACGCTTGCCTTCACCGGGGAAGTAGAGCTCTGATCCACACGTAATAACAGCATACAAACAAGCAGGGCGGGAGCATGTCTTCCGCCCTTATTATATAGTGCCGCTGAGGCATAACGTGCCGTACTGTGTGCGATTGAATTTGCCCCCAAGCTGGGGGCAAATTAAAAGACATATAGTATGGAGTGAATTGGCAGGTATGGCGTATCCTGCCTTCTCGTTTTGGCGTGTAAATCGTTGCTTTTGGAGGGTGGATATGGTAAACTTCTTGCAAGGCAGCAGTCCGGGACAGGAGCTGCTTTTGGAGCGTTGGATATGAAGATTACGCTTATAGGCTTAGGAGTAGTAAAGGGAGACATCCCAAGAAGGGCATATGCGGCACTGGACAAGGCGGGCGTCATACTGGCCCGTACAGACAGGGCAGAGAGCTTTGCAAGCCTGGAGGGGTATGAGGTCAGGACGCTGGATGATGTCTTCAAGAGAAGCCGCACGTTTGACACCCTCAACAGAAACCTTGCCAGGGAAGTTCTTGCGGCAGCAAAGACCGCGGATGTCTGCTATTGCGTGGACGGCTCCGTATCAGAGGATCTGGCATGTGGCATCATAATGGCAAAGCACAAGGACACGGAGGTCATAGACTCCGTCTCAAAGGCATGCAATGCCATAAACCTTGCGGGACTCTCCGCAGGCGGCGTGTACTGCACGTCTGCGTATGACATGGACAGCGTGCGCTTTTGCAAGGCTATAGCCGTGTATGACATAGATGATGAATACCATGCCGGTCTTGTGAAGGAGAAGCTCTCGGACATATACGGTGAGGAGTCAGAGTGCTGGTATGTCCACGCAAACAAGGCCGTAAAGATTAAGATATATGAGATAGACCGCCAGGGGGAATATGACATGACCTCTGCCGTTGTGGCTCAGGAGAATCCGGACTTCCTCAAAAAAGACAGGTATGATTACACGGACCTGGAGCACATGGTGGCCATCCTGCGTGCTCCCGGAGGGTGCCCGTGGGACAGGGTGCAGACTTCGGAGAGCATCAAGAAGAACGTTATAGAAGAGGCATATGAGCTGGCGGATGCCATAGACAGAAAGGATTATGACGGCATAGAAGAGGAAACAGGGGACATCATCCTGCAGGCTGCCTTCCATGCCTTAATGGCCAGCGAGAAGGGTGAGTTCACAAGCACAGACGCCATAACCCGTGAGGTTAAAAAGCTTATATTCCGTCATGAACATGTCTTCGGCAAGGCAAAGGCATCCAATGATGCAGAGGCCCTCGGCGTCTGGGACAGCCGCAAGGCCGTGGAGAAGGAGCAGACCACATTCGGGGACACAGTCCTGGCCGTTCCCCGCAACTTCCCTGCATGCACAAGGGCGCAGAAGGTGCAGAAGCGTGCCGCAAAGAGCGGCATGGACTTCCTGTCATCCGTATCCGCAGCGGAGGAGATGGTGGAAGAGGTCAACGAGCTCCTGGATGTGCTTATCAGGGGAGAAAAGGACCGCGTGGAAGATGAGGCAGGGGATGTGCTGTTCTCTGCAGTGAATGTGTGCCGTCTGGCAGGCGTGGACTGCGAAGAGGTTCTTCGGAAGGCCGTGGACAAGTTCACGGACAGGTTCGTAATGTGCGAGAAGCTCATTATTGCGGACGGCAAGGACATAACGGACATGAATGAGCTGGAGCTCAACATATACTGGATAAAGGCCAAGGATGAACTTGCAAAGTCTTGACATATGCGGCCTTAAGACGGCCGGCAACATCTTTCTGGCGCCTCTTGCAGGGTATACCAATGCAGTGTTCCGCAAGCTGTGCGCAGAACAGGGGGCTTCCGTGACGTACACCGAGATGGTGAGCGCCAAGGGGCTCTTTTATGACAGCTGGAAAACGAGGGAATTGCTGCAGATTGCAGACGGATGCCCGGGGCTGCACGGGTGCCAGATATTCGGCTCAGATCCGGAGTGCATGCGAAAGGCTGCTTGCTCTGAAGACCTTGCGCCCTTTGACATCATAGACATCAACATGGGCTGTCCGGTGCCCAAAGTGTACCGCAACGGAGACGGATGCGCCCTCATGAATGACCTGCCCCTCGCATCCAAAGTCATATCAGAGGTTAAAAAGAGCGGGAAGGCCGTCTCGGTCAAGTTCCGCACAGGCCCCAATCCGCACAACATAAACTGCACGGACTTTGCACGCATGTGTGAGGACTCCGGAGCAGACATCATAACCATCCACGGACGTGTCCGGGACGCCATGTACTCCGGACCCGTAAACTATGAGGCCATAGCCAGGGCCAAGTCCGTGGTGCACATCCCCGTCATAGCCAACGGAGGGGTCTTCACCGCAGAAGACGCAGAGACCCTCATGAATGAGACCGGCGCAGACGGCATAATGGTAGCCAGAGGAGCCATGTTCTGCCCGTGGATATTCTCTGTCCTGTCCGGAAAGGGAGAGCCGGATGCCAAGGCAAGGCAGGCTTTTGCCTTAAGGCAGCTGGATGAAACGGAGGCCATGTACGGAGAGCACTTCACCTGCGTCTATATGCGCAAGATGGTGTCCTTCTACACAAAGGGCAGGCCCAATGCAGCAAAGCTCCGCACGGAGCTTCTGCAGACTCCCACATGCAGGGAGCTGAGGGAAAAGATACTGGAGACGGAATTTTAATCTGTCTGTCTCATGCTGCAGGAGCCCCAACAGCAACAATGCAGATTAAGCAATGGAAGCATCATGAGCGTTGATACATGCAACACAACTGAAGACAGGAAGACATTGCCGTTAAACAGCAGCAGTTATGCAAGGGCTGTCAAGGAAAACCAGTATATAGTTGACAAGACGCTTCTTATCAAGACAGTCATAGACATGAAGCCGCTTGTGACTGTTTTCACGCGTCCCAGAAGATTCGGCAAGTCCTTCAACCTGTCCATGCTGCGGGCTTTCTTTGAGAAGACGGAAGAGGATACATCTGTATGCTTCACGGACAAGAAAATCTGGCAGTGCGGGGAGGAGTACAGGAGTGAGCAGGGCAAATACCCCGTCATATATCTGGATTTCAAGGACATAATTGATGATAATTGGGATGAGGCGTTTGAGAGTCTCAAGGACTGCATATCAGGTGCATATTCCAGCCATAAGGAGCTCCTTGCGAGCAGCCGTGTGGATAAGATGCTGGATCTTCCCTGCTGCAAAAACATTCTGTATGATACAGCAGATCCGGATGATTACGAAGATGCATTGTGCACACTGTCCCGCATGCTTACGGACCATTACGGAGTCCCGCCTGTTATATTCATAGATGAGTTTGACACCCCTGTGCAGGCAGCTTATGAGAACGGCTATTATGATGACTTCATGGACTTCATGGGGCCGTTCCTGTCCGCCGCCCTGAAGGGCAATGATGAGAATGTTCAGCATGCCTTTCTGTGCGGAGTGCTTCCTGTATCTTTTGCAGCCGAAAACAGCGGCCTGAACAGCGTCTTTCCCGATACGGTGCTGAACGGGCATGATTACAGCGAGTATTTCGGCTTCACTGCGGATGAGACGCAGGCCATGCTGGACTATTACGGCCTTAGTGACAAATATCCTGAAGTATGTGAACAGTATGAGGGATACAGAGCCGGCGGTGCTGTGCTTTTCAATCCGCTGGACATTCTGATGTACATAGACAGCAAAGGGGATGCAGATGATTACTGGGTCAGCACATCCTCAAACCAGTATGTTTCGGATTACATCCGCAGCACAATGAAGGATGCCGCTTCGTATTATGCGTCAGAGCTTATGGATCTGCTGGAAGGGAAGCCTATTACGGAACCTGTGGACATAAGCATCTTTTACGATGACAGGAATACCAAGGCTTTGGACCTTGCAATCCTTGTACACAGCGGCTACCTTGCGCCAGCAGACCGTGACGGATACTGCCGGAAGCTGTTCATCCCCAACAAGGAAGTCTTCAGGCTGTTCTCGCATGAATTTCTGCAGGCAGCAAATGTGCCTGCAGAGCTGTCATATAAAATGAAAAATGCGGTTGAATCCGGCGATGCTTTACAGCTGAGGAACGCTGTGCAGTGCATAACAGAAAGAGTACGCGCCATTGTGCCTGTCACCAGTTTCCAGCAGGTTGTGACGGCATCCGTTGCTGCTGCCCTTGGCGGCAGCTGCCGCCTGCAGCAGGACACTGAAACGGACAGCGGCAGACTTCTTCTGCTGGAGCCCGGCAACACCCCTGGCCTTCCAGTGATTTCCTTGAAATTCTCCAGGAATGCAGGTTCCGGAACATGCCGTGCGGATGTGGCTCTCAACAGCAATGGCATTGAGATTGCCATAGAGTGACCCTCATCCCAAAAACATCATGCGCAAACCAAAGGAGCCGGCATCAAGCCGGCTCCTTTCACGCAAAGTTATCCGTGTTATGCAGGGTCATTTCTTGTCCGCAGGTGTATCCTGGCCTTCGTCATTGTCTTCCGGATTGTTTCCGGGACCGGCTGCAGTTCCTGCATCCACAGGCTTGTACTTGTGTCCTGTGCCAACGAATATAAGGAGACCCGCAATGGCAAGGATTATGATTACAAGCAGAATGGAAAGAACTACCACCTTGATGTAGTTGGACTCGTCATCATAATCCGGATCTACGGTTGTTGCAGGGGATTCCGGATCGTATGTGTAGAGGGTCAGGCACCCTGTGGGGACAAAGGCATATACCGGATCGTTCCCGGAATTATCCTCTATGACATAGAAGTCATGGGCAAGGAAGGGATATGTTTCCTGCGTTATGATGCCCTTGACCTTGTACGTAATGTTGCCGTTGGTGTCCGAGGGCATCTCTATCTTAAGGGCTGTCTGTGCCCCTACCGCTATAAACGGCACATAGTATGTGTTGAACTCTTCCGTGGCAGTGGCAGCCTTGCCCACATCACCGGCTTCAGTGTCCACGGCAATGTCCGTTGCGGTGCCGCCTGTCTGCGCCATTATATAGGCCTGGGTGTCATACGAAACTATGTATGCATTGCCCACAGCACAGAGGAGAAGCAGTTCATCGCCCGCAACGATTTCACTCGGCTCTGCCGCATCCTTTGCGGTCACCTCAAACGTGGCACCCGGCTTGAAGTATGTCTTCTGCGCATTCGTGTCCTCATTGAACTCGCTCAAGGATATCTCGGTCATATATACGGGATTGTCCGCAGTGGAGGCAGAGACCGTAACCTTCTTAAGGCTGTCATATGCCGTTGCCGCTATCTTTTCCAGGGATGTGCCCACAAGGATGGTGTCCGTCTCGTCCTTGTCCTGGTAATATTCAAAGACCTTCTGCGTCGGAGTTTCGCCGTCAAAGGTGTACAGGACATTGTCCTTGACTGCGTAAACCACATTATCGTAGTAGGAGAGCAGGGAGTAGCCTTCAAGGTCCGTGCTCTTGTCTGTCCCGTAGGCTAAATCCGCTATTGTCAGGCCGGCTTCACTTGTGCGGTATGAGTAACTCTTGCCGTCGGAAGTGTATACAATCGGAATATAGGTGTAGCCGCCCTCAAGGGCTGTGTAATTCCTTGGCGTATAGCTGTGCTCTGTCTCCTCAGTCCATGCGCCGTCTGTGCAGGCGTAGGATACGGTCTCGGAGTCAACGGAAAGCTGCTTGTAAAAGACACCCTCATACACATCCACGGCCAGTATGGAGTTCTCCTCTTCCGTGTATGACATGGTGTCTCCCTGCAGCATGACGACCCTCTCTCCGTCCGCAAAGATTCCGTTGTCTCCCTCAATGGCATAGCCGGAAAGGTCCTCAAATGTGAGGTCCTTGGAGACGGCCACAGGGTAGAAGGTATCCTCGTCTGCGGCGAAAGCTGCAATGCCGGGCATCACAGAAGCCGCCAGAACGGCAGAGACCAATAGAGTTGTGACAAGAGCATATTTTTTCACAGTGTAGATTATATCACAATACTTTGTCGTTGTAAACTGTTTTGGAGAATTTGCACATTGCTCTGCAAAGGCC
>JAJPYR010000036.1 GCA_021204825.1 Clostridia bacterium
GGGAAAATTGCATGAAAATGCTTATTCTCCGTCATAAAGGCAAATGTGTACAGCCGATATTATTGCCCAAATACGCAGGTCCTTTCATATGAGAAAGAGAGCATCCTTGACGGATACTCCCTTTCCCATATATTATACTGAATTTGCCGAAGTTAATGTTACACAAAGGACGTTTCCGCCCTTCTTTGTGACAACACTATATCACATGCAATGCGGGAAAGTCAATATATATCCGCAAATTTTCGTGCACATTTGCAACAGCTTTTACGGATTTGCTTCACCTTTGCATATATATTCCTTAGAAGGCAGAAACCTGCCGTGCAGCCTGTGCCGCGGCACAGGACATCCGCATGGGAAAGGCAGGGAACGGGCCAGCGGACCTTTGGGTTACTCGTAATCCACCACGTCTGTCCAGCGGCGCAGGAGGGCGTCCTCCTCCGGGATGGCCTTGGAAAGGCGGGCGGCGGCAACTATGGGTATCCAGCGCTGCACATACTGTATGGCTGTGTCGCTCTTTCTGCAGTACAGGCGCAGGTACTTCTCCGCTATGTCTCCGCGGCCTGCGAGGTGGAACAGAAGATAGGTGTTGGCTACGTCTGCGGAGGCATTGCCCTGGGTGGCATGAGCCCAGTCAATTATGTACGGCCCGTTCTTTGTGAGGATTATGTTGGTGGGATTGAAGTCCCCGTGGAGAAGGGCCGCATGCCTGGGCATGGAATCCAGGCGGGTGTGGAGCTCGTAGCGTGTGGTAGCATCCAGCTTCGCGGCAGAGATGCGGGCCTGCGTTTTGTCCTTGTACTTGTTGAGAAGGGGCACGCTCCTGGAAAGGACCTGGATCTGGAGGTCCGTGAACATCTCAAGGTATGCGTCCAGGCTGTCCGGGTCTGCATCCATGGCATCCTGCAGGGTCTGCCCGTCTATGTAATCCAGAAGGATGGCCCACTGTCCGTCCACTACCTCTATGCCCTTAATCCTGGGTATGTTGAGGCAGGTCTCCTCCACACGGGCATGGTTCAAGGCCTCGTTGAGGATGTCCGCCTTGGAGTACTTGGCGTCAAAGCGCTTTATGAGCGTGTCTCCCTGGCGGTATATGGTCTTGCCGGCTGTCTCCAGTATGGTTATGGTTTTCTCGTTCTTCATAGTTTCTCCCTGTATCGCCCGCAAGACAGGCAGCGCTGTCTGCATGTGCCGTCTGCAGCAGATGCTGCAGTTTCCCGGGCCCGGACGGGCCTCTGCCCTGCAGACCCTTTTGGCCTGCAGGTGCGTATATGTGCACTGTTCCGGTGTATCCTGCGTGTGGGCTTCGTTAGTATTGTAGCACAGAAATGCCGGGCTGGAAAGACAGCATTTTTGTGCGGAGCGGCATTGGGCTGAGGCTGCCCAGGAAGGCAGGCTTCAGACGGTCTCGGTGTTGTTGCCGTAGTATGCGTTGAGGTACATCTGGCGGATCTCGCTCATGAGAGGGTAACGGGGATTGGCTCCGGTGCACTGGTCATCGAAGGCCTGCTCCGTCATGTCATCAAGGCGGGCGAGGAAATCCTGCTCATCTATGCCGTATGCCCGGATGGAGCCCTTTATGCCTATCTTGGCCTTGAGGTCCTCTATTGCCGCAATGAGGGCCTCCACCTTTTCATCATCCGTACTGCCGCCGAGCCCTAAGGCCTCTGCTATCTCCGCATAGCGGCGTTTTGCGTGCGGGTATGCATACTGCGGGAAGGTGCCCATCTTTGTGGGGACTTCGGCCGAGTTGAAGCGTATGACCTGCTGGATTACGAGGGCGTTTGCTATGCCGTGCGGCAGATGGTGGAATGCGCCGAGCTTGTGGGCCATGGAGTGGGATACCCCCAGGAAGGCGTTGGCGAAGGCCATGCCCGCCATAGTGGCTGCGTTGGCCATCTTTTCACGGGCCTCTGCATTGGAGCCGTCTTCATAGGCTGCAGGCAGGTATTTGAAGATTACCTTGAGAGCCTGGATGGCAAGGGCGTCCGTGTAGTCCGTGGCCATTACGGAGACGTACGCCTCCAGGGCGTGGGTTACTGCATCTATGCCGGACGCGGAAGTGAGCCCCTTTGGGGCTGTCATGTGAAGGTCTGCGTCTATTATGGCCATATTGGGCATGAGCTCATAGTCTGCAAGAGGGTACTTTACGCCTGTGGTTTCATCCGTTATGACGGCAAAGGGGGTTACCTCGGAGCCTGTGCCCGCGGATGTGGGGATGGCTATGAAGTATGCCTTCCCGCCCATCCTGGGGAAAGTGTACACACGCTTGCGGATGTCTATGAACCTCATTGCCATGTCCATGAAGTCTGCCTCGGGGTGCTCATACAGAACCCACATGATCTTTGCGGCATCCATAGCAGAGCCGCCGCCTAAGGCTATTATCGTGTCCGGCTCAAAGGCAGCCATCTGCTTTGCTCCCTCCTTTGCGCATGCAAGAGTGGGGTCCGGGGCCACGTCAAAGAATGTGGCGTGCTGCACTCCCATCTCATCCAGTTTGTCCGTTATGCACTTTGTGAAGCCGGACTTGTACAGGAAGGTGTCCGTTACAATGAAGGCCTTCTTTTTGCCCATTACATCCTTAAGCTCCTGGAGGGCAACCGGCAGGCAGCCCTTCTTGAGATATACCTTCTGAGGCGCTCTGAACCACAGCATGTTCTCTCTCCTTTCCGCTACAGTCTTTATGTTGAGAAGGTGCTTCACCCCTACGTTCTCCGACACTGAGTTGCCGCCCCAGGAGCCGCAGCCGAGAGTTAAGGACGGGGCCAGCTTGAAGTTGTACAGGTCTCCTATGCCGCCTTGTGAAGACGGTGTGTTAATGAGTATCCTGCATGTCCTCATGCGCTCTGCGAAAATGTCCAGCTTGTCCTTGGCCGTCCGGACATTGGCGTATATGGAGGACGTGTGCCCTAATCCGCCGTCATCTATGAGCTTGCAGGCTTTACCCAGGGCGTCATCAAAGTCCTTTGCCCTGTACATGGCAAGCACGGGCGAGAGCTTCTCATGCGCGAACTCCTCCGAGATGTCTGTGGACTCCACTTCACCTATAAGGATCTTGGTGTTCTCAGGAACATCCACACCGGCAAGCTTTGCAATCGTGGCCGCCTTCTGCCCCACTATCCTGGAGTTTACAGAACCGTTTATAATTATGGTCTTGCGGACCCTGTCCAGCTCATCCCCCTGCAGGAAATAGCATCCGCGGGCCAAAAACTCCGCACGGACGGCGTCATACACCTTGTCCAGGACTATTACGGACTGCTCCGAAGCGCATATCATGCCGTTGTCAAAGGTCTTGCTGTGGATGATGGAATTGACCGCGAGCAGTATGTCCGCCGAGTCATCTATGATGGCCGGGGTGTTTCCTGCTCCCACGCCTATGGCAGGCTTTCCGGAAGAGTATGCCGCGCGCACCATTCCGGGGCCTCCCGTTGCCAGGATGGTGTCCGACTCCTTCATAAGAAGATTTGTCATGTCCAGAGCCGGGGTGTCTATCCAGCTTATGATCCCCTCCGGGGCGCCTGCCTGGACGGCAGCCTCATACACAACCTTTGCGGCCGCAATCGTTGAGGCCTTGGCTCTGGGGTGCGGGCTTATGATGCACCCGTTGCGCGTCTTGAGGCAGAGGAGCGTCTTGTAGATTGCTGTGGATGTGGGGTTGGTTGTAGGTATCAAAGCACCTATGAGCCCTATGGGCTCCGCATACTTCTTAATGCCGAAGGCCCTGTCTTCCTCCACAAGCCCGCAGGTCTTTGTGTCCTTATACTTATTGTAAATGTATTCCGCGGCATAGTGGTTCTTGATGACCTTGTCCTCAACCACTCCCATGCCGGTCTCCTGCACGGCCAGCTTCGCAAGGGGTATCCTCTCCCTGTTCGCAGCCAGAGCGCATGCGCGGAATATGGCGTCCACCTGTTCCTGCGTGTACGCTGCAAACTCAGCCTGAGCTGCCCTTACCCGGGCTATCTCCGCCTCCAGCTTCTCCACGCTGTCACATACGCCGTATGATAACTTGAATTCCATATTGTTACCTCCCTGAGGTACTTGTATTGTCTTGTGCCATCGCCGGCCCAGGCCGGCTTCTCATGGCCCTGGCGGGATTCCTACGGATGAGTCCATGGGACCTTTATTCGATAAAATTTTATCTAATTCACTGCCCATACGCAAGCAAATCCATGCACTTTCCGTGCGGGTGCCTGTTTCTGTTACTTTCTAACAAAAACTGTTCTCTTCTATGCATTGCCCCCATT
>JAJPYR010000058.1 GCA_021204825.1 Clostridia bacterium
CGTTGGCCTGCAGATGTGTATAATTGACTGATGTACAGGTGTGGTTTTAGATGTTAGTTGTTCAGCATGGGAGCCTAACAAACCAACGACTGATGAGGGCCGGGGGTTGTTTGAGAGGTTAGATGTTCAGAAGGGGTGTCAACCTTCATTTTCCTAATATATACATTTCTAAAAGTTGGTTGATGCTAAAATGCCTGGATACTGTATGTATCCAGGTGTTTTTTCATAGTTGGGACAGTGAAAGGTAAGTCTATCAATGAAATTTAGAAGGAGGCGAGAGAATGCACATTATGCATCCGGACCAGATGCCACCCTCATACAGCACTGACATATGATATATCCCTGCAAAAATATAAATATGTACTAAAACGCAAATGAGCGTATTCGCACAAGTGAGATGATATGGTGAAAATAGCCCGAAACATGTAAAAATATAATTACATTTAGTTTATATTCAATATAAAATTTTTTTGTGATTAAATGTTAAAATATACTTACATACATGTTTCTCGAAAAAGTGCCTTAAATAATAAAAAATGGCGATATATATTATCATATCGCCACTTTTGGCGGAAGGAGAGAGATTCGAACTCCCGTCAGCGTTAACTGAAGCGGTTTTCAAGACCGCCGCCATAAGCCACTCGGCCATCCTTCCAAAAATATTTAATTTTTTATGTCAAAAGATTCTTGCCCTTAATAAGTATTTTTTCAGTAAATTACGTATTTGTCTCCTTAACAATTTCTATTTTAACAAAAGCAGGGCTTTGTTGTCAATCAAAAATTTGCTCAAGTGAAGCTTTTGTCCGCCCTTATGCATGCTATTATGTACGCTGTATGGCGTGCAAGGCAAGTATGCCACAAAGGTATGGTTGCATAAGAAAACGGCATGGGTATGGTCCCATGCCGTTATGATGTCTGTATTCTTGATGGTAGGATCAAAGGTTCTTTACAAGCTCAACGGCTGACCTTGTCTTGGCCTCTATCTCCTCAGGGGTGCCTTTCATCATCCAGCTGCCGCCGCATGCTATGATCTTCGGGTCGGAGAGGTAGTCGAGGACGGTTGTCTCGTTAACGCCGCCGGTAGGCATGAAGTGCACATACGGGAATGCCGCGGAAAGGGCCTTTATGGTCTTGTGGCCTCCGAAGTCTGAGGCAGGGAAGAACTTGAGGGTAGTAAGGCCCTTGGCGATGGCTGCCATTGCCTCTGTGGGCGTTACGATCCCGGGGAGGTACAGGAGGCCGTGCTCTGCGCAGCAGTCTGCAACGTCAGGGGAGAAGCCAGGGGATACGATGAACTGAACGCCGGATGCGATAGCGTCCTCGCACTGCTGGCGGTTGATGACTGTCCCGGCGCCTATAAGCATCTCAGGGAAAGTCTTTACGGCGAGCTTTATGGCCTCGCCGGCGCATGCCGTCCTGAATGTTATCTCAGCGCAGGGCAGCCCGCCGTTTATAAGAGCCTGCATCTTGGGGATGGTCTCCTCTACAGAGTTGAGGACCACTACAGGCACAATCTTCGTCTCGTGAATCTTCTTAAGCATTTCTTCTACAGTCATATAGAATTTCCTCCGTATCCAAAGGTCTGCTCCTTTGGACTGCCCAAAGTATACCACAAGCCCCTGCGGAAGGCAAGTTATTAGTTATGCAATGAAATATTGATTTCATTGCAACGCGCCCACACGGGAAAAAGGACGGGAATCATCGGAGACAGAGGGAAGAAGGCCTGCGGGGCGCGTGAAAGTTGTACAATCTGTACAATCGAAAAGTCATATTAAGATATTGTGCACGGGCCGGCCGGAGTATATAATGACGCTTGATTCGCAAGGGACAGATACTGGCGGCAGTAACAAAGCCGTATCCGATTTTTTGGTTTAAAGTGCACTGATTCCTGAGTGGTGCCGCATGTGATGCGGATGTGAATATGGAGAGAAACAATATACGCATTGCCATCGTGGAGGACAATGAGAAAGACGCCGGAATAATCAGGGACTGCCTTGCAAGGTACAGCATTGAGAACGGCGTAAAGTTTGACATTGCCTCTTTTGCGAACGGGCTTGATTTCATATCTCAGTACAAGGAATGCTATGACATCATACTTATGGACATTGACATGCCTCTTTTGAACGGCATGGACGCAGCCGCAAAACTGAGGGAGACGGACCCGGTCACACAGCTGGTTTTCATAACCAACCTCTCGCAGTATGCCATAAACGGTTATGAAGTGGACGCCTGCGCCTATATACTGAAGCCGGTCACGTATTACTCCTTCGCACTCAGGTTTGCAAAGGCAGTGAACAGGGTCAAAAAGCAGGATGATTATATAGTAGTCCCCAAAAGCGGCGGCATCGTCAAGCTGTTTCTGGACAATATCTATTATGTGGAGGTCACGGGGCACATGCTCACGTACCATACGTCCACAGGGGATGTCAGCGCAAGGGGCACCATAGCACAGCTGGAGTCAGACCTTGCGGACAGCAATTTTGCAAGGTGCAACAGCCATTACCTTGTGAACCTTGCCCATGTAACATCCCTGAAAGGACTGTCCGTGTACGTGAACGGGGTACAGATTGCTATGAGCCGGGGAAGGCGCAACGAGTTCCGGGACAAGCTGAGCAAGTACCAGATGTATTTTGCGCGCACGCACAATCCGGGGGATGAGCCCGGACGCCAGCCGGCGCAGGAGGATCCCGCAGGGGAGTGATCCTGACGGAAAAGTGTGCCGAGCCCCGCAATGCGGAGCACAGTATGGCAAAAAATGACACAGACTTTGCCAAAAAAAGGGCAAAATCTTCTGTTTTACTACGTAAAACAGGGGGGAGCTGCTTCGCAGCTCCCCATACACCCACTAATAGCTCAAAACATTAAAGCGGGGAGCTGCAGAGGCGGCTTCCTTCATATATAGCCAGGAAAACCTGCGCTGATCCGCAGGGCGGAAGGGGAGTGTAGAGGCGCAATGCTTACAGCATGGTTCATGACAGGCTCATTCAACTGGGTCACCGGATGGAAGCTTCCGGTGGAGCTTATTGTAGCCATGCTTATTTTTGTGTACGGGATGAAAACGCGCAGGCATTTTGCAGCCAGGGTTGTGATATCCCTTCTTATTTATGCCGTTTTTGTCCTTTTTGTGCCTCATCCCGTGGCCCTTGGCACTCTTGAGATGGCGTTGTGGATCAACTTTCTTTCATCGCTTTCATGGTGCATCCTCGCATGGGCCATTCTCATCTGCCTGTGCTGCTTCTGTTTTGACGAGACAATCAGCTGGATAGTGTTCTGTTCTGTGGGCGCCCACTGCGTGCAGCACGCCTCAATGTGCGTTTACTACATAATTGCCGCCCTTCTGCTGGTCCCGTACAGCCTTGATACCCTGTGGATGCAGTACATCATTTATGCCGTCTGCTACCTCGTCTTTTTCCTGGCATTAAGGAGCAGCCTGAGGAAGGACCATTCCATACTTGACACCAAGAAAAACGTGCTGGCCCTCACCGTTGTGGTGCTTGTCATATTCATATGCTTCAACATAGGCGGGACTGTCTATGAGGATTTTGAGTACAATCCGCTGTTCCGTCTGTACGGCCTTTCATGCGCGCTGCTGCTGCTCGTCCTGCAGTTCACCATGCTGTCCAAGGACAAGTATGTGGCGGAGAACCAGGCCATACGGTACATGTGGCAGTCTGACCGCAAGCATTATGAATCCCAGAAGCGCGAGATGGAGCTCATAAACATCAAGGTTCATGACTTAAAGCATATGCAGACTGCAGGGACGGCCGAAAGCGAGAGCGGGATGAAGACCCTGCTGGCATACTATGACGCCGGTTTCCGGACGGGATGCGAGGCGCTGGACGTGGTTCTGACGGAGAAGAATTACACCTGCGTGAAGCTGGGCATATGCTTCACTTTCATGGCGGACGGCAGGCTCTTCGGCTTCATGGAGGACAGTGACATCTATTCCCTGTTCGGCAATATCCTGGACAATGCCATAGAGGCGGTGGAGCAGCTCCCTCCTGAGATGAGGCAGATTTCCATGACCGCCGTCCGTAACAATGACATTCTGTCTGTAACCGAGTCCAACTACTTCAGCGGCAGAATAGAGATGCGGGGCGGCGAGCCTGTCTCCTCCAAACAGGACAAGTCCATGCACGGCTTCGGCCTGAAGAGCATCCGCTACATAGCGGACAAGTACGGCGGGAGCGCCACGCAGGACGTGGACGGGAACGTGTACCGCCTCAACGTCATCTTCTTCAT
>JAJPYR010000014.1 GCA_021204825.1 Clostridia bacterium
CCCTACACTATATTATATAAACACTTTTCTTCCGTTTTAAAACCAGAATTTAAAAGTTTCTGAATTATTTTCGGGAAATTTATATTTTAACCAAATTATTTCCTCTCATGTCTGGCGTAAAAATACACGTGAGCCAAATTCACACTGGAAAGACGGCAGCTTAACCTGCATAATGATATGTACCCACTTTGAGCGGGTTTTAAAACCGGAATTTCAAAATACACAGAATTCCCGGGGATAAAATTTGAATTTGCAGCTTTTTTTCCGTCCGACAGGCCATTAAAAGTTCTGTTTTTGATTGACAAGCCTTCAACTTTACTCTATAATTCATGGCATAAAACATCTGCGCATGTTCATGCGCATGTGGCGGAACTGGCAGACGCGCAGGTTTCAGGTTCCTGTGGGAGACCATGGGGGTTCAAGTCCCTTCATGCGCACCAAGAGCGGTATGTATGCAAAAACGTGCATATATACCGCCATTTTTTGGGAAATAATACAAACAAATGTTTTTTAGTGGCTAAAATTGGTTAGCACGGAGGATTTGAAGCAATTGAGTTTGCGAGCAAGTTAAAAGCCGCCATGGATTAACGTTCCATGACGGCCTCTGTCATATGATATTCTGCTGTATGGCACCAGCCTAAGTTCCCGGCCCATTATGATGCTTGCCGGAGCACACTGTACAGTGTCCATCCACCTCTTTCATTGCCCTTCTCTAAAGCAAGCCGGGACAATCTGTCCCGGCTCGCTGTCATTGCTGCTTAGTTTTGTCTTCGCCGCTGTCCGCTGGCTGCTCTGGTTCAGAAGACTGCTGTACCGGTTCTTCCGGAGCAGGCTCTGCAGGAGTGTCTGCAGGGGTATCCGGAACAGGTGCTGCCTTGGGCTTGCGGTTGTACTGGCGTTTCTTCCTGGGCGCCGGTGCTGCAGAAGCTTCCGGATTAACTACAGGATCTGTGTCTGTGGGCGTATCTGTGACTTCTGCCGGGGCATCTGCAGGAGCTGTTGCCGGGATCTCTGCCGGAGACTCTGCATGTGTCTCTGCTGGTGTCTCTATGGGTGTCTCTGCTGGTGTCTCTATGGGTGTCTCTGCAGGTGCTGTCTCAGGTGTTTCCACAGGAGTATCTGCAGGCATGTCTGCCGGAGCAGGCTTTGGCTTGCGGTTGTACTGGCGCTTCTTTCTGGGCGCAGGAGCTGCGGAAGGCTCCGGAACATCTGCGGGAGTATTTGTTACATCTGCTGCGGAAGTATCTGTGTCCTCTGCATGTGCATCTGCTGGAGCCGGTACGGGCGCCTTTGCCGCAGGGGCCGAAGGTGCTTCATCCGGAGTATCTGCGGGTGCAGTCTCAGGTGTCTCTGCGAAAGTTTCCGCAGGCGTGTCTGCCGGAACAGGCCTGGGCTTGCGGTTGTACTGGCGTTTCTTCCTGGGCGCAAGGACTGCAGAAGGCTCTGAAACAGGGATTGAGCCGGAATCCTGCGAGGGGGCAGGTGATGCCGGAGCCGGATTTGAAGCGGCAGCGGCTGCGGCGGCCTCTTTGATGTCCTCTGATTTGGCGGCCTCTATGCTTTCTGCCGGGACGGACGGGAAATCCACCCAGAAGGTTGAGCCCTTGCCCAGCTCGCTTTCAACACCGAAGTCAAACTTGTGGTTGTTGAGGATTATCTTGCAGATGTTGAGCCCTAAGCCGGTGCCCTTTACGGGGCGCACATGATCCTTTTTGGAGCGGTAATAGCGGTCCCAGATGCTGTCTAACTCATCCTTTGCTATGCCCTTGCCTGTGTCACGGACAGAGAAGCGGATGCGCGTTCCTTCCATGTTGGACTTGAGGCTTATGTATATGGTTTTGTCCTCGCCGGTGTAGTTGGCTGCATTGCCCACGAGGTTGTATATGACCTGCCCTATCTTTTCTATGTCCGCACGTGTGTACTGGTCCGGATCTATGTCCACCATTATGTTGTAGCCCTGCGTTTCCTGCAGGTAGCTGAACTTGTTTATTATGCTGTACAGGAACTCCGTGAGGTTGAATACCTTGGGGGTCATGGTGTCAAGGTTGGAGGAGACTTTGGAAACGTCCAGGACATCGTTTATGAGGCCTGTCAGGCGGTCTGACTCATCTATTATGACCTGCAGGTGCTTGTTGCGCTTGACGGGGTCATCCCCGGAGAAGTCCTGTATCATGGAGGCGTACGCCTTTATCATGGTGATGGGCGTCTTCAGGTCATGGGTGACATTCGCTAAAATTTCCTTCTGGAAATCGCTGGTCTTTTTGACCTCGTCCCGCATCTCGTTAAGGGTGTCCGAGAGCTCTGCGAGCTCTACATAATCCACGTTGGCAAAGGTGGCCGTATAGTCTCCCTTTGCAAGCTTCCTGGCGCTTGAGGAGAGCTCCTGCACTCCCCTTGTGACCCTCTGGGAGATGAAATATGCGACTATGAGGCCTATTATGAGCACAGATATGCCCACAATCAAAAGGTACAGCATGGTTGAGGATATGACGCTCTGCAGGCCTATTGTGGAATATGACACAACCACGTAATACGTCTCATCCGGCGTGGAGATGCGCACAGCCCCGTTGAGGTAATTGAAGGTGCGGAATATGACGGCCGTCCCTTCCTGGTATCCCGCCAGCCTTGCCTGCACGTCCGAGAACTTGGTATCCGAATCATCCGGGGAGAACATCTCGCCCACCATGTCTCCGGAGGGGGCCACTATCTCGCCTTCGTCATTGTATATCCATACAGGCATGCCGTTCCTGAAGTATGACAGCACAGACTGGTTGAGCACCGTCTCTGTGTCCAGTGCGGCGTTCTGCGGAATCTCATCCGCATCCGTTTCCTCTGTGCCTGTGCCGCCCGTGGAATAATCCCCCGAGGCTATGTCCAGGCCCTGTATGGTGAAGACTATCTCATCGCAGACCTGGGACACTTCCTTTGTGGCGCCGTTCTCCAGGTTCTGAGTCATGACAATGGAAAAGACCAGTTCCACCAGTATTATGAGCAGAACCAGCAAAAGACAGAAGTAGAGCCACAACGATTTGTTGAGGCTCCTAGGTTTTCTTATCTTCTTTCCCGAAGCGTCCTTAGACTTCAAACTTGTATCCTAAGCCCCTTAACGTCACAATGAATTTTCTGTACTGCTTGAGGTTGGAGCGCAGCATCTTGATGTGGGTGTCCACTGTCCTGTCATCGCCGTAAAAGTCAAAGCCCCATACGTCCATAAGGAGCTTCTCACGGGTCAATGCAATGCCCTTGTTCTTTACGAAATAGAAGAGTATCTCATACTCCTTGGGCGTAAGCTCTGCCTTCTCCCCGTCCACGTACACGTTCCTTCCGGCCATGTCTATGGTAAGCCCTTCGAACTGCACTATATCCGAGGGCTCCTCTTCCTTCTTCTGCTCATTGCGCTTCAGCACGGCATGAATCCTGGCCATGACTTCCTTTGGCGAGAAGGGCTTCGTGACGTAATCATCCGCGCCTATCTCGAAGCCGTACAGCTTGTCCAGCTCCTCGCCCCTTGCCGTCAGCATGATGACAGGTATGTTCTTGATCTTCTTGATCTCCTTCACTGCAGAATACCCGTCCATCTTGGGCATCATTATGTCCATCAGAATGATGTCATAATCATTGTCCCGGCACATCTTGACGGCCTGCATGCCGTCCTCTGCCTCAAAGGCCTCGCCGCCCTCAAACTCAACGTACTCCTTGAGCACGTTTCTTATCATCTCTTCATCATCAACTATGAGAACTTTCATCATAAACCTCACACTCGGGATTTACTTCCGGTTACAGAGGGCTTCCAAACAGCGAACCCCTCTATAATATTATATAAACACTTTTCTACGATTTTAAAACTTCCGTATAACGGCAACTTAACGCTGTAATGAAAACTTTGTGAAATTTGCCGCAAATTTCTTTTCACATACATCATCATTCTACCACAACTTCCCCTGCCTTGCAACCGCAAATTTTACGTCCCCTGAATTGAAACATTTTGCCCATATATGTTGCAGAATTTTACACTGAGCCAACTTCACGCACCGCCTTTACACGCTCCTCACGCGGCTTCTGCATGCCTGCATAAAGGTCCAGAATCCGGCCGGCAATGCCCACAATGAGGCTGCACAGTTTCCATAAAAAATTTTTTTGAAACCTTTGTGACAAGCGCTCTCGCATAACCATTCCTCCGGCGCCGGCCCTGTCCTGACACGCAACAGAATGAGCACAGAGCGGCCGGCACATCCATC
>JAJPYR010000027.1 GCA_021204825.1 Clostridia bacterium
TGGTTAACGGAGAAGGGGCAGCGCATGTTGCAGTGCCCGCACTGCGTGCAGGCGGAGGCCTTGGTTTCCAGCTTCATGTAATGGTCCTTTGCCATGGAGTCTCCTGCGAGGGACAGGTCATAGTACTTGTTAATGAGAGCCACGTCCAGACCCTGCGGGCAGGGTGCGCAGTGGCTGCAGTATACGCAGTGAGGGGTGGCCGTTTCAGGGGTGCAGGTGCCGAGAATGGAGTAATCCCGCTCTTGAGGAGAGGCATCAAAGAAGCCAAGGAGCTTTGCAAGGTCCTGCCTGCCGCGGACGCCCGGAAGGACTGTGAGGACCCCCGGCTTGTCAAGGGCATACTGGATGCACTGGTACTGCGTGAGAGCCATGCCAAAGGGGGAGCGTGAGGCGTCCAGAAGGATGCCGCCGTCAAAGGGCTTCATTACGGAGATTCCGACGCCCTCTGCTGCGCAGCGGCGGTACAGAGCTGCCCGCTCATCCGTGGAGCCTATGGCGTACTCTCCGTGGTCGTAGTCATATGCAGGGTTAATGGAGAACATTATGAGGTCCGCAAGCCCCATATCCAGCACCAGACTGGCAACCTTGGGTGTATGGGTTGAGAGGGCTATGTGGTGTATGACGCCCTGGGACTTGAGGCTTTGGATCATGTCCAGGACCCCGTTCCGGATGTAATGGTCCAGGTCTGCTTTCTGGTCCATGCAGTGTATGAAGCCGAAGTCTATGTAGTCCGTCTTGAGGCACTTCAGCTGCCAGTCTATGGACCTCTGTATCTTGGACAGGCTTGTTGTCCAGCCGTATTCGCCCGTCTCGTAGCTGGCGCCGAAATGGATCTGCAGATACATTTCCTTGCGGATGCCCTGCAGGGCATTGCCGTATGCCGCAAAGGGTTTGGATGAAGAGGCCGCGCAGTCCAGGCAGTTTATGCCGTTTTCGTATGCCGTCTGGATGGTCTCTGTGATCTCTTTCTCAGAGGCCTCGTGTATATATCCGCAGCCTAAGCCTATTACGCTTATCTCTTCCGTGCCTTTGGGAAGTTTCCTGTATTCCATGCTGTTCTCCGTTCCCTGTCTGTTCCGTATATGAGAGATTATAATACCTGAAGCTTGGTTGAGGTCAATATCTGCATTTAAGTTTCCAGCTGTTTTTCCTGCCGTTCCATCTCTTCCAGCCTGCCCTTGAGATCATTGAACTGCGCCGTCATGGATTCCAGCTGGGAGGAGAGGACCGTCAGGACTGCGGATACATTGTCGCACAGGTCATGAAGAGCCTTCAGGTCTTCGTCACTTACGTTGCCAATCTTCTCACGGGCACCTTCAGAGGACCTTTCAGCAGACGCCTGCGCCTGTCTTGGAGCCCCGCTGCCCAGAGGGCGGCCAACCTTGCCGTTCGGTACAAGCTCCCCGGTTACAGGGTCAAACTTGCCCACACACTTCTTGTGCTGGACTTTCTTCCGGAGCTCATCATCCCATGTGTATGTTATCTCGTAAGTGTAATACACTCCTGTATTTTTGTTGTATGATTTGCAGATGGACATATGCACTCCCGTTATGCTAAATTATGTATGCTAATATCATAACATGCACAGGGTGAATGTCAAGACAAATGCCGTTATTTTAGCATAACAGAGTGCGGGAAGGCGCCTTTCAGGGCAAAATGCATCAGGGAAGTGCGGGAATGCAGTCATATGTCTTGTTTTTTTGCCTTCCTGTGGTATATAATCTGTGTACAGAGAAGTGAGGCAGGATATGATTTCAGAGAAAGAAGCAAACAGTGAGAAGATGCGCTATATGAGGCAGCTGTCCAAGGAGTTCCCTTCTGTGGCGGCGGCTTCAAGCGAGATTATACGCATAGAGGCAAAGCTCCAGCTTCCGAAGGGCACGGAGCATTTCATGAGCGACCTACACGGAGAGAATGAGGCATTCGTGCACATTTTGAACAGCGCCTCAGGGGTCATAAGGGAGAAGATAGATCTTCTCTTTGCAGACACTGTGGACACCCGCACAAGGGCGGATCTCGCCACGCTCATATACTATCCCGTGATGAAGCTCCCGGAGCTCAAGAAAAAGCAGGAGGACCTGGACAAATGGTACAGCGAGACGCTCATGCGCCTCATTCTCCTTTGCCGCCAGGTATCCAGCAAGCACACAAGGTCCCACGTCCGTGAGATACTGCCCAAAAGCTGCGGGCACATAATGGACGAGCTCCTGCATGCCCATTTTGAAGACCACAACAAGCAGGCGTATTATGACGAGATAATAAAGAGCATCATCCGCTACGGCAGGGCGGATGCATACATCATACGCTTTTGTGAGATTATAAAGAAGCTGGCCGTGGACAGACTCCACATAGTAGGCGATGTATTTGACAGGGGCGCAAGGCCGGACCTTATTATGGACGGCCTCATGGAGGCGCAGAACGTGGACTTCCAGTGGGGCAACCATGACGTAGTCTGGATGGGAGCTGCAGCCGGCAGCCCCATATGCGTCCTCACCGTCCTCAAGACCACGCTTGCATACAACAACCTGGACATCATAGAGAACGGGTACGGCATATCCCTTCGGACCCTGGACCTTATGGCAGAGCACGTGTACGCAAATTCGGATGTAACCCTTTGGCGCGCCCACGGTGATGAATCCTCCGGATGGAAGGAAGTGGCCCGCATGCACAAGGCAGTGACTATCCTCATGCTCAAGCTAGAGGCGCAGGTCATTGCCCGCAACCCGGACTTCCACATGGACGGCAGGGACTATCTCAACCACATAGACTACGCCGCCGGCACAGTCCTCTGCAACGGGAAAACCTATCCTCTGAAGGACAATGACTTCCCTACCGTAGACCCCTCAAATCCCAGTGCCCTTTCCGCAGAGGAAAGATCCGTCCTTGCGGACCTGGTGCGCAACTTCAGGGAATCCGAGAGGCTCCAGAGGCACATAAAGTTCCTGTTCGCCAAAGGCTCCGTATACCTGTGCGTGAACGGCAACCTTCTCTACCACGGCGCTGTCCCCATGACCGATTCCGGCGACTTCGCCGAAGAATCCTTTGAAGGAAAGACATACAGCGGCAAGGCCCTGTTTGACTACTGCGACAGGCGCGCCCGCATGGGATACTATGCGGAACCCGGCACACCTGAGCGCACATACGGCGGTGACTTCCTGTGGTATCTCTGGTGCGGAGCACTGTCTCCCATCTACGGCCGCAGCGCCATGACAACCTTTGAGAGGCTCTACATAGAGGACCCTGAAACCCACAACGAGATAAAGAACCCCTACTACAAGCACATAAACGGCCCCAATGCAGGGCAGACGGCAGAGAAAATCTTAAACGAGTTCGGCCTTACAGGCGAAGGGTGCCACATAGTGAACGGCCACGTGCCTGTGCGTGCAGTGGAGGGGGAGAGCCCCGTAAAGGGCGGCGGCAAGCTGATTGTCATAGACGGCGGCTTCTGCCGCGCATACCACGCCAAGACCGGCATAGCAGGCTACACCCTGATTGCCAACTCCCGCGGCCTGACCTTAAAGACCCACCAGCCCTTCGAGTCCACTGAAAAGGCCATCCAGGACGATGAAGACATTGACTCCCAGACCGAGTACATATACACGCCACCTGCGCGCCTACTCATCCGGGATACGGACCTCGGCAAGGCTGAAGCAGCCATCATCCCAGACCTCGTGCAGCTCATCCGGGCCTATGAGCTTGGCGTAATCCCCGAAGACACCACAGACAACGCCTGACCCAATGCCTGCCCCGCAGGCAGGCGCCTCTCGTACGCGCGTGCGCACATGCACACCATTATTGGAATAAGGCTAATACCTGTGCATGACATCTTAAAATAACACCACAAGGCTGCTCCGGCAGCCTTTTGTGTTGCCCGGAATTCAAAGCTTTTGCAATTATTTCAGGGGATACAAAGAGCGGACTGGAATCCGGCATTATGTTATACCCTAATGTGAAAAATGTGTGACGACAATTATCACAGAAGCATCACAGGAAAAATGTCAATATATATATATCATTTTGTCGTGTACTTTACTTTTTCGCCGGTTTTTTCCCCTTTAATTTGTTTAAACTGACTGAAAAGCGTTTATATACAATAGTGTACCCCTCAAGTGACGTATGGCCGTTTCGGCAGCGGAACATGATGGTGACAATCTTATACACACGGGGTTTTTGTATGAATATCTTACCTATGGAAGTAACAGTCAGGGAAATCTGTGAAGGATATGAAGACAATGAAGAAAAAGGCGTGACCGGATATGGCGGCAGGCTTAACATCCGCCCGGCATACCAGAGAGAGTACGTATATGACGAGCAGCACAGGGACGAGGTCATAAGGACCATACTGAAGGGGTTCCCGCTCTGCATCATGTACTGGGCAAAGAACTCAGACAGCACGTATGAGCTTATGGACGGGCAGCAGAGGACTCTGAGCTTCTGCAAGTACGTGGACGGGGAGTTCTCCATAGACAACAGGATCTTCTACAATCTCCCCGGAGACATCCAGAAGAAGTTCCTGGATTACAAGGTAACAATCTATGTCTGCGAGGGAACCGAGAGCGAGAAGCTGGACTGGTTCAAGGTCATCAACATTGCGGGCATGGAGCTTTCCGCGCAGGAGCTGCGCAACGTGGTTTACACTGGAAGATGGCTCACGGATGCAAAGCTGCACTTCAGCAAGCCCGGCTGCGTGGCAGGCAAAGTCGCGGACAAGTATCTGGCCGGAAACCCTATCCGTCAGGACTATCTCCAGGCTGCTCTGTCATGGATAGCAGACCGTGACGGCTGTGAGATAGAAGGATATATGTCCAGGCATCAGCATGACAGGAACTGCAATGACCTGTGGGAGTACTTCACGGAAGTCATGAAGTGGGTAAAGGATATCTTCCCTGTGTACAGGCCCACCATGAAGGGCATCCACTGGGGCATGCTGTACAACAAATATTCTTCCGGGACATATGACCCGGAGGAGTTTGAAAAGAGGATCAAGGAACTTCTTACGGATGATGACGTCACAGGACAGAAGGGGATATATGAATATCTCTTGAGCGGCGATGTGAAACATCTCAGCATACGTGCTTTCACAGACAGGATGAAGACAAGCGCATATGAACGCCAGGGCGGCATATGCCCGTTCTGCGCAAAAGAGGGCAGAATGACACGCTTCACTCTGTCTGAGATGGAAGCGGACCACATCATTCCGTGGAGCAAGGGAGGCCGCACGAGTGCGGACAACTGCCAGCTGCTCTGCAGGAACCACAACAGAAGAAAGGGCGCCATCTGATGAACGGCGCACAGCACAGAAAGATACCGGAGGTAAAAGATGAAGCACTTGGCATCAGCGGCAAAGAGGGAAAACCTCTACACCAAATCATATGAAATCGAGGAAGAATGCAGGTACTACAGAAAGCAGTTCAGGGGCAAGACCATCCTCTGCAACTGCGATGACCCGTATGAGTCCTGCTTCTTCAAGTACTTCGCTGTGAACTTCAACAGGCTTGGCCTTAAGAAGCTCATAGCCACCAGCTACGCTGCATCTCCTTTTGCAGGGACGGAGATTCCCCTTTCCGAGATGCACGTGGAAGAAGGTCATGCGTACAGGATAGAGCTCACAAGACTTGAGGACATGAACGGGGACGGTGCCGCAGACCTCGAAGACGTGGAATGGCTTCTCCGCAATGACAGAAGCGTTGTAACCCAGCTTGAAGGGGACGGGGATTTCCGCTCACCGGAGTGTGTGGAACTCCTCAAGGAAGCTGACATCGTAGTCTCATTTCCGCCTTTCCCTCTGTTTCATGAGTACATGAAGCAGATCATGGATTACGGCAAGAAGTTTCTTGTAATAATCAAGCATGATGTTCTCACGTACAAGGAAGTCTTTCCCTCTGTGATAACCAACGAAATCAGGTATGGCGTGTCCATCCACAAGGGAGGAAGGGACTTCAGAGTCCCTGCCGGATATCCCGTACCCCCTGTGACCAGCATGAAGTACGGTGAGGACGGCAGGATGTACGTTCACATGGACGGAGTGAGATGGCTCACCAACCTTGAGTGCCACAGGTACTGCGATCCGCTCTGCCTCACCAGGACCTATACTCCGGAAGCATATCCGAAGTTTGACAACTATGACGCCATCAACGTAAATGCAACGGCAGACATCCCTTGTGACTACTACGGCGTTATGGGAGTGCCCATCTCTTTCATGAACTGCTACAACCCGGAGCAGTTTGAAATAATAGGCTGCACCGAGAGTGAGGGGAGGGGATTCTCACATGGCCTCTGGGACGGCATCGGCAAGGATGCCAAGCCTGTCGTGAACGGTGTGACCGTAAGCAAGAGGCTCTTTATAAGAAGGACCGATCAGTCCTCATACTGACACATAAGCAGGAGAAGCAGGAACATGCTCAGAAGGGATTTCCTTAAGAAGGCAAGAAACGAAAAGGACTGCGAATACTATACGCAGGCCGGCGATATAGAGGACGAATGCAAGCATTACAGCAGGCAGTTCAGGGGCAAGACCATTCTCTGCAACTGCGGGGACTCATATGAGAGCGAGTTCTTCAAGTACTTTGCCGTGCGCTTCAACACGCTTGGCCTTAAAAAGCTCATTGCTGTAAGCTATGCATCATCAAAGAAAGCGGGGACGGAAGTCCCCCTTTCCGAGCTGGGCGTGCCCGCAGGGCACGGCTACAGGATAGAACTCACAAGACTTGATGACTTCAACAACGACAACACAACAGACCTCGAGGATGTAAAGTGGCTATTCCGCCACGACAAGTCCGTTGTCACCCCTCTCAAGGGAGACGGGGACTTCCGCTCCGGGGAATGTGATGCCCTTCTGGATGAAGCAGACATTGTGGTCACAAACCCTCCGTATGAGCTGTTCTCTGAATTCGTGGTGCGCCTTCAGCGCCGTCATAAGGGGTTCATTATCCTTGGAAGCATCAACTCGCTCACATACAAGGACATTTTCCCTATGATAATGGACAACAGCATCCGCATCGGGTATCACAGAACAGCAGACCGCATGTGGTTTGAATCCGGGAGCGATGATGCAGGCACCTGCGCTGGAGAAAAGGTTCCTGACGGGAAGAAGATCCAGAATGGCAAGCTGTATGTCAACATGCCTGTAATCTGGTATACCAGTCTCGATAAGAAGGGCTGCAACACCCCATTGAGCCTGTACAAGTCATACTCTCCGGAAGAGTATCCCCGCTATGACAACTATGATGCCATCAACGTCAACAGAACGGCAGACATTCCCTTTGACTATGACGGCGTCATGGGCGTGCCCATCACATTCCTCAACGACTTCTGCCTTGCCCAGTTTGAGATCCTTGGCTGTACAGAAAGCGAAGGCCTCGGACTCTCCAACGGCCTCTGGGATGAAAGCAGCGGAGTGCGTCAGCCCATGATCAACGGCAGGATGCTCTACAAGCGCATCTTCATAAGAAGAAAAGCCGCAGCATGACGGCTTCAGCTTAACATCAAGGTTCCCGGTGCGTGTTTTAAAAGCACAAACAGATTGAAAACAGTAAAGGCCATCAGATATATTTGCTTTGAAATTATATGCGCTGCAAATCTTTGATTGGTCTAAATAATGGTAAACGCTTGACATTTATGGGATATATCACATATAATGCAGGCGTGAAGGAGTAAATGTGAGTTACACCGTCATATTTTATGAAAAGGCAGACGGCAGTTGTCCCGTAAGGGAATTCCTGGATGACCAGCCTGCGAAGATGCGCGCTAAGTTATTACGCGGAATCAGCTATTTGGAGAGTGAAGGAAACAATCTTAGAGAACCCTATTCAAAGTTTTTGAAGGACGGAATCTTTGAACTCAGGGTTTCAGTCGGCAATGACGAGACTCGTATACTGTACTTCTTTATAAATGGTAAGAATATAGTGTTAACGAATGCTTTTGTCAAGAAGACTCAGAAGACCCCGTCCAGTTACATTAAGCAGGCGAAGGAATACAGGGATGACTACATGAATACCAGGAGGGAAGAGACATGAATAACACGTTCAGGAATTATCTCAATGAGCAGCTTAAGGACCCGGAATTCAAGGCAGAATGGGATGCTTTGGAGCCCGACTATCAGATATCTCTTGCAATAATCCAAGGCCGCGAAAGGCTTAATCTTTCACAGGCTCAGCTTTCAGAAGCAACCGGGATTCACCAGGCCGATATCAGCAGGCTGGAAAACGGGTCTGGGAATCCCTCGCTTAGGACTCTGAAGCGTCTTGCCGCAGGATTGCAGATGAAGCTTGTGGTTTCTTTTGAACCTATCTGAGAATAAGCAATCCAATGCCTGCTTCTGCTGTGGGGTTGCCTTGCCTCTGAGATTGGGTCCCGGCATGTCCCCTGGCGGTTTCAAGGTTTCTTTGCCGGCTCGAGCTATTGTGCACCAGGCTTCATGCACATGCGTACAACTTCAGATAACGATAAACGCAGGCTCTAAGGCCTGCGTTTCCGTTACTGCTGTTTCTGCTGTTCCAGTATGGACAGCGTCTTTTGGTCCGGCTCGCCGCCGTAGTACTTGTCCAGGACTTTCTGGAATACCTCAATGGAGGGATCTGCCTCATGGAACAGGGTCATGGAAGAGCGGAGCTTGAGGTTGTCCGGCCAGCCCATAACCTCCAGAGGGTCATTGCTCTCCAGCTCCAGAAGAGCCGTGGAAATCTCCACAAGCCTTGCGCGCAATGTGTCATTGGCAAGGTATGCCCTGGCCTCATCAATGTCTTCTATGGCGTAATAGTCCGCCATGCCTGACATCCCCAGGCCTGTAATCTGCGGAAATATGTACCAAATCCAGTGGGACCTCTTGCCGCCTGCCTTTATCTCTGCCAGGGCGTCGTCATATGAGTATGCCTGTGCTTTCAGGAACCTGTTCAGATCTGCTGCCATTTTGTCGTCCTCCGGCCGGTACGGTATGCCATACTGGCGCATTTTCTCATGATAGGAAAGATGAGACAGCTTTCACTGTCTCATATGTCTTTGTGTGACCCCCGATTGATTCCTTTCAGCAAACTCTTGTAGTCTGTTTGAATGCAGCCTTGTTATATAAAAAATAGCAGCCAGCAATCAACGGTTGTGTTTATTGATTAATCAAAACAGAATGAGACTATTCACCATTACTTGATATCTTCTTCAAGAACTCAGACGGTGTAATGACTGGTATGGTGGAGTGAGTGTAGTCATTAATGTTTCTGGTAATGATGTATTCTATGCCGTTTCGGTAAGCAGTCTCAACAAGAAGCGCATCCTCGAAATCAGTTACGGGAGATGTGAGAGCAATCCTGCAGTCAAGGGCTGTCGTATCAAGGATCTCAAATATTACGAGAAGATTTTTCAGGATGTTTCGTACATTTTCATCGCTGTGAAGAAAATGATGCATCAGGTAGTATATGTCAGTCACAGACTTTGCCGTGATAAAGCCAGTCACCTTATCATTGGCAATAGCAAGACAAATAGCTTGTGCGTCTTTGTAAAAGGGTTCACGCTGCTGCAGAGCATCGATGATGACACATGTATCAACTACAACGTTCATATCTTGCTGAGCCTCTCTTCCTTTGATTCCTCAAGCGTGATGTCTGCCGGTATGCATCCAAAAAGGGACTTCATGATAGCAACTTTGTCCTGGTTGCTGCTGACAAGTTTTACAGTTACCTTGCCATTCTTCGAGATGAAGATCTCTTCAGTTTCAGCAAGTGCAAGATACTTTCCGAGGTTTGATTTAAATTCAGTTGCTGTAATGGTCATAAATTTTTCCCTCCATACAGATTTCTAGTTCCATTATAATTTTCTAGTTCCATTATAATGCATATCGTACATAAAAGTCAATAAAATCGAACGATTTTAGAAAATAATCGTACAGAAAATTTTAAAGCAAAGGAAACATATATCGTAGCGAACAACATAACTGGTTGCTTCAGGACTAAATGAAACGCAGAAGGCGGTACTGCAGAAAATTCCAAAATAAAAGGACGTATCAAAGATACGTCCTTCTTGTGGTGGGAGGGGCTGGATTCGAACCAGCGAAGTCTGAGACGGCAGATTTACAGTCTGCTGCATTTGACCGCTCTGCAACCCGCCCATTATGTTATGGAGCTGGTAATTGGACTCGAACCAACAACCGGCTGATTACAAATCAGCTGCTCTACCGATTGAGCTATACCAGCATGCATAGTGGTGCTTTGGGGTGGAATCGAACCGCCGACATAAGGATTTTCAGTCCTCCGCTCTACCAACTGAGCTACCAAAGCATTGCGCCTTGTGGCGCTCTTGTTGATACCTTCTAGCAAACATCTAGTGTGAAATTATGCATCACACGCATTCACATTCTCACTTTCACTGTGAAAAAAGTGAAAATTCCGTGAAACGCAATTTTGAGCCAATACGGATATCTACTAGAAAGTACTACAAAAATGTTGATATATGTTATTAAATTGTTATTATGGCGATGAAGAAGGGCCTCGAACCCTCGACCTCCAGCGTGACAGGCTGGCGCTCTAACCAACTGAGCTACTTCACCATTTATATGCATAATTGCATAAAAACTGATGGTGGGCCTTCACGGATTCGAACCGCGGACCGATCGGTTATGAGCCGAGTGCTCTAACCAGGCTGAGCTAAAGGCCCATCAATTACATCTCTGCAACAATGCTAACTTATAATAATGTACCTAAATTTTTTTGTCAAGCTATTTTGCGGCATATTTTGCTCACAAAATCCGTTTTGGGCCAATGAAATTTATCATTCCCCAGACATTATATCCACAGAGCAGTTCAATGGGAGTTTGTACTCCGTCATATAGGTCCAGTAATATATACGGTTATGATTGATGAAGTGGAGCGGCTTAGGTGCTCATGACATAAATCCCAGCATGCTGAGGAAGTTATTAAGAGCGTTTGATCAGATACAGAATGGCGGGCTTGTCACTTGGCATCTCATGCAGTATTCATTTGCGTGGATGAAGATTCTTAGTGTAAAAATAACGGTATATGTAGCTTATTTCTACATATACCGTGTTGGTAGTCCAGCCGAGAATCGAACTCGGGATTAAGGCTTGAGAGGCCTTCGTCTTAACCGCTTGACCACTGGACCATCCCTGAATGCTTGCTAAGTATAGCATATCAGAATGCCGTTTGCAAGCAAAAACGCTGTTTGCGGGAAAATTTTCTCCGGCAATTTTTCCGGGCCGGATTACAGCGCAAGCAGGAATCTGACACGCTTTTGGATGAACAGTTCCACGGCCCTGAGTCTGTCCTGCGGCCAGTTGTACCTGGGGTGCTTCTTGAATCTGAAGTTTATGAGCCTGCGGAGCATGGCGCGCTGCCGGTCTGTCATGAAGATTCTGGCGTTCTCGTCAAAGGACATCCCCAGAGTGGTTTGCTTTGTCCTGGCATATGCAGCGAGATTCTTGAAGTCATCCCCGAATGCAAAATTGAAGAGTGAGAGACCATTGTCAAAGACAGGGGCAAATGCCACAGGCTTATTGGTGTGGCTGTCAAAGAGAAGCCCGAAGTTGCTGTAGTGTCTGTCCGTGTTGTAGATGAGGGCGTCGAAGACCATCATGTCCGCAAACTCATTATAGAACTCATCCCCGAGATCTTTCAGATAGTTTATGATGTCTATTATCTGGTTTCCCTGGACGACCTTCCACATGGGCACATAGGACACTTCCTTACTGGTGAAGAGTTCGCAGACGGATGCCAGCGTGCCTTTCCACTTCCGCAAATCGTATCTTACATGCTTGATTCCCATAGCCTCTGCAATTTGGGCGGCATAATACTCGCTGTACGGCTCTTGGCCGGCATTTGCAGCACCGGAAGTGCCGCCCTTGTAAAGATATATGTTGCCATCTATTCTTCTCCAGCACTTCTTAAGCATGCCGTTTGTTGTAAATTCCGGAGAAGAAGTAAATTTACGTATGGAGGTAGAACCATATCCAGTGTATGCTAATAAAGCTACTGTTTGAGCAAATCTGTTTTCATACAAATTATACTGGTCAAATGTCCCTTCAAAACCGTCTTCAACCACCCAGTATGAATCGTTGAGCGAAAGTCCTTTGCATACTTTTATGATGCCTATTGTATCATTTATGGAAAGCCCCATCTTTGTGAGCAGTGATTCAACAAATTCACGATTCTTTGGAATGACACGGGTTTTGAGCCATGACATAAGACCATCCGGCGTCAAATCCATTCCGGGGGGAATTAACTCTTTATTTTCATTTAAATATAGTATTTTATAATTCATTTGATATAAGTCTTTGTAGTAATCAAATGAAATTATGATTTGATCATATAACTTTATATGGAAGATCATATATACGACCTCTAAAATCAAATTACGCCGTACATTATAAACGATTCAAGCTGCTATATCAACATGTTTTCATGTGCATCCGTAGAAAAAATCGAGCGTCACATGCAGATCGGCGTGTGAGATTTATGGGGCAAACCGCCAGTGTCGCGTAGGCAAGGGGGAGGGAGTGCGCCAGCGGCTTGGCATGGACCATGAAAGGCCAGTGCCGTGGGAAGCGGGATGGGTAGTTTGTTTCATAAAGTGTGAAGATTGTTCAGCTGTAATTTGGCTGAAAAAAAGTGCGTTCAATCGTTTGACATTTATATAGGGAGTCATTATAATCTGCTTCGTTATCAAATTATTTGAAGTCAAAATGTTTGACGGCGGAAAGTTTGATATCAAAAAGCACTCGGGACGGCAGCGGGCGGAAGACTGCCGCTGGGTAAGGACAAAGGGAATGAAACGGAATCTGTTCGCAAAGCTGTGCTATCTGCACCGGCAGATGAAGAGAACCAATGAGAAGCTCTTTGAGGAGTATGACCTGACGCCCATACAGTTTCATGCGCTGTCTATAATAAGGAACGCGCAGGAGAGGGGTGAGAAGGCCAGGCCCAAGGACGTGGAGAACGGGACCAATTTAAGGCCTTCGGCCGTTTCCACGATGCTGACAACCCTTGAAAAGAAGGGATATGTCGTGCGCAAGCAGCATGAAGCGGATGCGCGGCAGAAGTACCTGGAGCTTACGGAGAAGGGCTTCAAGGCAAGCGATGATGACAAGTCCCATCTGGACGAGTGCGATGAAGTGATACAGACTGCCCTTTCTGAGAAGGAGCAGGAGGAATTCGATACTTTGCTCAACAAGATCATAGTACAGATCAACGGGCAGGAGGATTTATGGTAAGGACATTACTTAAAAGCGTGAGAGAATACAAGACCCCGTCTTTGCTGTGTCCGCTGCTGATGGTAGGCGAGGCCGCCATGGAGATAGTCATCCCTTTCTTCATGACCTTCATAGTGGCCGAGATAGAGGCGCTTTCGGAGAACCCGGATTATTCAATCAACTGGAACACAATCATCATTTACGGCGTGGCCATGATTGTGTGCGCCCTGTTCGCGCTGTTCTGCGGCTGGTACGGGGCTATTCTTGCAGCCAGGGCCTCATCCGGATTTGCGAAGAACCTGCGTGAGGACATGTACAACAACCTGCAGACGTTCTCATTCTCCAACATAGACAAGTTCTCAACGGCGAGCATCATAACAAGAACCACAACGGACGTGACAAACGTGCAGAACGCATACCAGATGTGCATCCGCATGCTGGTAAGGGCACCTGTCATGCTCATTGCGGCCATCATAATGACGGCCGTCCTGGAGCCCACTATGGCGTGGATATTTGTCTGCGCGGCAGTGGTGCTGGCTGCCATCGTGACAGTGTGCATCATAAAGGTTGTGCCTCACTTCAGAATGATGTTCAAGAAGTACGACAAGCTCAACGAAGTCGTGCAGGAAGACCTCGCCGGCATCCGTGTCGTAAAGTCATATGTGAGCGAGGACAGGGAGAGGGAGAAGATGACAAAGGCCACACAGGACGTGTACAAGTACTCCCTGAAGGCCGAGAAGATCCTGACGTTCATGATGCCCTGCGTAACGCTCTGCATGTTCATAGTCAACATCATAATCCTGCTTGTAGGCTCCAACATGACTGTGGGCAACATCTCAGGCTCCGTAAGCGCATCCAACATCCAGACGCTCATCTCATACTCCGTGCAGATCCTGTCCGGCATAATGATGGCGGCTATGTGCCTCAACTTCATAGCCCTGTCCCGCGGCTCCATGGAGCGCATTGTGGAGCTTCTTGAAGAGAAGGCATCCCTTTCCAACCCCGAAAACCCCGTATACGAGGTCAAGGACGGCTCCATAGACTTCAACCACGTGGGCTTCAAATACAAGCTCACATCTGAGAACGAGGTTCTCACGGACATAGACCTTCACATCCGTTCCGGCGAGACCATAGGCGTCATAGGCGCCACAGGCTCCGGCAAGTCCTCTCTCGTGTCCCTCATTCCGAGGCTCTACGATGTCTCCGAAGGCTCCGTACAGGTAGGCGGCGTGGATGTAAGGGACTACGACATGGATACCCTCAGAAACAAGGTGGCCATGGTGCTCCAGAAGAACGTGCTGTTCTCCGGCTCCGTTGCGCAGAACCTGCGCTGGGGCGATGACAACGCGTCCATGGAAGATATAAAGGAAGCCGCGCGCATGGCCTGTGCGGACGAGTTCATTGAGGCCCTTCCGGGCGGATATGACTACGACCTGGGCCAGGGCGGCGTAAACGTCTCCGGCGGCCAGAAGCAGCGCCTTTGCATAGCGCGCGCCCTTTTGAAGCACCCGAAGGTAATAATCTTCGATGACTCCACATCCGCCGTGGACACAAAGACGGACGCAACCATCCGCGCATCCCTCAGGGAGTACGCGCCTGAGACCACAAAGATAATAATTGCGCAGCGCATTGCCTCCGTGCAGGATGCGGACCGCATCATAGTCATGGAGGACGGCAGAATAGATGCCATAGGCACGCATGAGGAGCTCATACGCACCAACGCCATATACCAGGAAGTGTACGAGTCCCAGATGCAGGGCAGTGCAGCGCCGGAAGACGCCGCAGACCCCTTCTTAGGCCTGGGCGTATCCGCGCAGGCATCCGCGGCAGACACTGCAGCAGACACGTCTGCTGAAAACACAAAGGCGCCTTCTTCAGGGAAGGCCGCATTGGAGGGAGGAGACAATGAGTAAGAAAACAAAAGTCATGGATACTCCCGTGCAGGCAAATGACGGAACTCCTGGCGGCCGCGGCAAAAAGGCCAAAAACCCCATGAAGACCCTTGGGAGGCTCATCCGGTTCACATTCTTCACCAACTACAAAGTGGCTGGCATCTTCATGGTGCTCTGCGTAATCTTCGCAGCCGTCTGCAACGCACTGGGCTCCGCAATGCTGGCCCCCATCATAACGGAGCTCACCAAGGGCCTTAACGCGGACCTCACATATATTCTCTGGTGCATCCTTATAGTCGGCTGCATATACGCCATAGGCGCCGGTTCAACCTTCGCCTACAACCGCATAATGATGTACATAGCCCAGGGCACTCTGCGCAACCTCCGCATAAAGATGTTCCACAAGATGCAGACACTGCCCTTAAAGTACTTTGACAACACGACGCACGGCGACATAATGTCCATGTACACCAACGATGTCGACACCATGCGCCAGCTTCTTTCCCAGACAGTGCCGCAGATGGTATCCGCAATAGTGACCGTCATAGCGCTGCTCATAATGATGATCATATACAGCTTCACCCTGACCTGCGTCATCCTTGTGATGGTTGCCGTAATGATTCTCATCATCCGTTACGTGGGCAGCCGCTCCGCAAGGAACTTCCTTCTCCAGCAGAGGGTCATGGGCGAGCTGAACGGCTTCGTGGAGGAGATGACCGAAGGCCAGAAGGTCATCAAGGTCTTCTGCCACGAAGAGGATGCCAAGGCTGACTTCAAGAAGATCAACGATGAGATGTACGAAGCTTCCACAAGGGCGCACATATACTCATTCATCTTAGGCCCCATCAACAACAACCTGGGCTATGTGGAATATGTCCTTGTGGCCATAGTGGGCATTGTCCTTATAGCCACAGGCCACATGGGAGCGCTCCTTTCATCATACGCAAACTGGAACGGCGTGAGCGTCGCCGTCTGCGCCGGGCTTCTTGTATCATTCCTTGCTTACTCCAGGCAGTTCATGAACCCCATCCAGCAGGTTTCCATGCAGTTCAACTCGATAGTCATGGGACTTGCCGGCGCGGAGCGAATCTTTGAGATGGTTGACACCGAGTCCGAGGACCAGGGCGGGGACATAACCCTTTCCTACGGCGAGCATGAAGAGGGCCGCTATGCCTGGAAGAAGCCCATGCCGGACGGAACATATGAATACACGCCTCTTATGGGCGACATCCGGTTCAATGACGTAATGTTCGGCTACGTGCCCGAGAAAGTCATTTTAAAGCACATAACCCTGTACGCAAAGCCGGGCCAGGAGATTGCCTTCGTAGGCGCCACAGGAGCCGGAAAGACAACCATAACCAACCTCATAAACCGCTTCTACGACATCCAGTCCGGCTCCATAACCTATGACGGCATCCCCATCCGCGACATCAACAAGGCGGACCTTCGAAGGTCACTCGGCGTAGTCCTGCAGGACACCCACCTGTTCACGGGCACCATAATGGAAAACATCCGCTACGGACGCCCTGACGCAACCGATGACGAGTGCATCCAGGCAGCCGTGAACGCCAACGCGGACATGTTCATCCGGCATCTTCCCGAAGGCTACGACACCGAGATAACGGGAGACGGAGCCAACCTCTCGCAGGGCCAGCGCCAGCTCCTGTCCATAGCCCGCGCGATGGTGACCCACTGCCCTGTCCTCATTCTTGACGAGGCGACATCATCCATAGACACCCGCACTGAAAAGCTCATTGTCCAGGCCCTTGACAACCTCATGCGCGGCCGCACAGTCTTCGTAATCGCGCACCGCCTTTCCACGGTCCGCGGCGCCCATGCCATCATGGTGCTTGACCACGGCGTAATCATCGAGCGCGGCTCCCACGAACAGCTCATTGCGCAGAAGGGCACCTATTACCAGCTCTACACCGGCGCCTTCGAGCTCGACTGACGCACGTCTTTCCCGCTGCGGCCGTCCGCCCTTCCAATGTCTCTTCGCTGCCCGTTGGCCTCATCCGGCGGCTGCATGGCAGTCTCCAGGCAGCCTTCCAAGGCAGTCCCTGAAGGGAGCAGGGCAGCTGCACAGGGCAGTCCAGAGCCCGCATTCCTGATCTTTGGCTGAAAAAACATCCATATAAAAGTCCGTCCGCTGGCCAGATGCCGCCGGGCGGATTTTTCTATCTGCAGTGGTATTGCAAGCTAATCTGACAAGTCAAATGACATTTATGCACAATATATTGTGCTCTGAATTTGTTAATATACTAAATATAGTTTTTTTGCTTGACAGTAATTGAAAAAATGACTAAAATCCATATTGGAAAGTGCTTGGAGGGGAATTGGAAATGACAGCGTTTGGGGAGAAATTAGCTATGATTCTTAAAATAAACGGAATGCAACAAAAAGATCTGGCTGAAACTCTAGGCGTTTCTCCTGCACTTATTTCTAAGATTGTAAGGGGGAGCAGAACTCCGTCCGATGACATTGTTGCCAGGATTTCCCAGATCTTTGGTATATCCAAGGAGTATCTTACTTCAGACGGAACAAAGGCTGTATCATTGCAATCTGATTGCATCAATTCATATTCTCAAGAAGAATGTTTAGCTCGCTCAATGCGTGGAAGCACGAACCCGGAAATCAACGATGCCGGTAATACTTATTACAACTCTCAGTATTACGCTGACAGTCATATGTATGAACGGGTTACGTATAACAGATATGAAGACATTAAGAGAATAGCTGTAGGCCTGTATTGCAAATATGATATTACAAGTCTGCCTGTTAATCCATTCAAGCTTGCTCATAGTATGGGAATAGACTGCATACAATACAAATTGCAGTCTAATAAGGATTTGTCTTTATGGATCAGCAATGACGGATATTGCAGGAGAGACAGTACAGGGAAATGGAGTATCTTTTATAATGACGAGATTGAATCATCTGGGCGCATACATTATACAATAATGCATGAGATTGGGCATATTGTCCTTCATCATACCCCCGAGAACACTCTTGCTGAAAGGGAAGCGGATTTTTTCGCAAAGTATATGCTTTGTCCGCCTGCTGTTTTGTATAGGTTGAATTACAGAACGGTAGGTGATGTTGTGAATCACTGTGGGGTAAGTTACGAAGCAGCTTCCTACGCTTTGGATTACTGCAGAAGATGGCTTGCTGCCACTGGGGATGATTATACTCCCTATGAGGTCAAACTGCTTGACCAGCTTGGCTTGTTGTAACGCTGGATAAAAGCAAGCGCAACAGTATGAATTGCCCTGGAACATTAGGAATATGGAGGGAAAAATGTAGAACTATATTACAAAAAGAACCATATAAAAAAGAGCCTTATAAAGTCTCGCACACTTTATAAGGCAATAGCTTCAAGATGCATGGCATCTTATACAACCTTTAACATTATGTCATGTTCTTGAAGAAAAAGCAATATGCTGAATCGTCTTTTTACTGCGATTCCGCACAATTTTAGTTAATTTTTTGAGGACATCATAATGATGAAGTTTAACAAAAATGACAGAGCTATAGTCGATGACGGCATGTCATCAAAACTTATAGAAGGTGCAGAGCTGGACGGACCTTGGGGTATTCCCATTATTAAGAAACCGTCCAAGTATATCATACCAGAGAATCTTGTTCCTTTTTCCAGACGAAACAGAGCTTCTGAAAAGGACGCAATCTGCTTTCATGAATATGACATTGTGTTCGCGGACGTTCTCATACATCCTGAGAAGTATGTGAATGAATTCAGGGGAAGGATTATCCTGTCTCCGGATTTCTCCCTATACAGGAATGCTCCATTCGGCACACAAATTCTCAATGTATACAGGAACCGCGTTATCGGGGCTTATTTCCAGAGAAATGGAGCGAATGTCATCCCGTTAATCAGATGGGGGAGTTCTCTTACATACAGCATATCTGCCGCCTCGTCTGCAAGGGTGGCGTTTTTAGGTGCTGAAAAGCATGGTATATATGCAATAAGCACATATGGGTGCATAAAAACAAAACAGGACAAGGTGGTGTTCAAAGCAGGGCTCAAGGCAATGATTGAGACTTTAGAACCGGAAATTGTTCTGGTATACGGCTCAATGCCTGATGAAGTGTTCAAGGACTTCAAAGAGCGCACTATATTCATTTGCTATCCAAACTGGATTGCCAAAAGACATGGAGGCAAGCACTGATGGGAAGCGGAGATGTCGCTATTTATTCACCTAATGGTTCACAGTTGTATGCAGAATCTTATCATGTTGATCCGGGGGTTTTGATAATAGATAAGGAAGACCATTATGTATATGATTCAAAAACCGGATATTTTAAAAATCCTTTGGCCAAAAACTTAGA
>JAJPYR010000026.1 GCA_021204825.1 Clostridia bacterium
ACACCATGATCCTTGAGATTACCGGAGACCCCGAGAAGCTGGACGCCTTCATGAAAGTCATAGCCCCGTACGGCATCCTTGAAAGCCAGCGCACGGGAGTTACCGTCCTTGCACGCGGAACCCACACTCTCAAGGACAGGGACTGCTACGGAGACCACGTGCAGTAATCACTGCACCCCTCTCCCTTCCATCCGTCCCCTTCTTCCTGTGGGGAACAGATGATACGGCCGCAGAACAGCAATACAGAGAACACGCAATGCCTGCATGCCTTCGTATGCAGGCATAATACACAAAGATATAACGGAATGAGGCCCGCCTTCAGGGCGGCCGGAGGTATGTATGGACAATCTTTTTTCCAAAGGAACAGACATGAGCTCCCAGAGGTCCCTTTTAAGGGCTCTCGGATGGACGGACAGCGAAATGAATAAGCCCATGGTAGGCATCATATGTGCGCAGAGCGAGATAATACCGGGGCATATGCACCTGGATGACATCGCAAAGGCTGCGGCGCAGGGCGTCATTGCCGCCGGCGGAAAGCCGGTCATTGTGCCATCCATCGGCGTCTGCGACGGCATTGCAATGGGCCACGCGGGAATGAAGTACTCCCTTCCCTCCCGTGAGATAATAGCGGACAGCGCAGAGATCCTGCTCCGCGCCCATGCATTCCAGGCAGCAATATTCATCGGCAACTGCGACAAGATAATACCCGGCATGCTCATGGCGGCGGCCAGGGTAAACATTCCCTCCATATTCGTGTCCGGCGGCCCCATGCTCGCAGGAAAGGTCCACGGAAAGAAGACATCCCTCTCCACCATGTTCGAGGAAGTGGGCGCATATGACGCAGGCATCATTGATGCCGATGAGCTCAAGAACTTCGAGTGCAACGCATGCCCCACATGCGGCTCCTGCTCCGGCATGTTCACCGCGAACTCCCTCAACTGCCTCTGCGAGGCCCTTGGAATGGCTCTGCCCGGCAACGGCACCATCCCTATGGTATACTCCCAGCGCTTAGCCCTCGCAAAGCTCACCGGAGAGGCCATAATGAACCTTCTGGAGAAGAACATCCGTCCTTCAGACATCCTCACCGAGGCTGCCTTCAAGAACGCTGAGACCGTGGACATGGCCATAGGCGCATCCACCAACACCGTCCTGCACTTAATCGCCGTAGCAGGCGAGGCCGGAGTGAATACGGTCAACATAGACATAATGAATGAGATCTCAGAGCGCACGCCCAACCTCTGCCGCCTGGCTCCCGCCGGGGAATACTACATAGAGGAGCTCAACGAAGCCGGCGGCATCTCCGCCGTAATGAAGGAACTTCTGGACGCAGGCCTTCTGGACGGCGAGACCATGACAGTCTCCGGAAAGAAGCTCAAGGACGTCGTAGCCGGTGCCAGGGTCTATGACCATGACATCATCCGCCCCATAGACAACCCTTATTCCGCACAGGGCGGCCTCACAATCCTCAAGGGCAACCTGGCCCCCGAGGGCAGCGTTGTGAAGAAGTCCGCGGTAGACCCGCGCATGTACGTCCACAGCGGCAAGGCAGTATGCTTTGACAGCGAAGAGGATGCCATGGCAGCCATCTCCACAGGCAAAATCGTAAAGGGCGATGTTGTCGTAATCCGTTACGAAGGCCCCATGGGCGGCCCGGGAATGCGTGAGATGCTCACCCCCACTTCCGCCATCGTGGGCGCAGGCCTCGGCGCGGACGTAGCCCTCATTACAGACGGCCGCTTCTCCGGCGCCACACGCGGCGCAGCCATAGGCCATGTGTGCCCTGAAGCTGCCGCAGGCGGACTCATAGGCATGGTCCAGGACGGGGACATCATAGACATAGACATCCCCAACTGCTCCATATCCTTACGCATCTCCGATGAAGAGCTTGCCCGCCGCAAGGCCTCCTTCGTTCCGAAGGTAAAGCCCGTGGACGGCTACCTCAAACGCTACCGCGCCAATGTAACCTCTGCCTCCAACGGCGCCATCTTCCGCAAGAACTGAGATATCCCGGCACCAGCCTGATTTACTTACGGACACAAATCTGCAATACGGACAACGGCAAGGCCGCAGCGCTGTACAGCGCCGCGGTCTTTTCTTTTATTCCGCAAATAAGAGAAACCGCCCGCAGTACCCCTACTGCAAGCGGCATCCCCTAAAAAGGAGTGTAGAGTTATGACAATCACACAGCCAGAAATGGAAGTGTGAGTATGATCTGTTTCCGACAGCGCCTCTCCCCTTCTTTTCACTGGACTCACATCATGCAAGAGCGCCTGTATTGCAGCCTATGCTATCTGCTGGAGGATGCCTGCCGTCTGCAGGTTCTTTACGGGACGGGCTGTGAAGTGCTCTGAGATCTCCATGACCTGCTCTTTTGAGACGTTGTTCTGGCGGATGAACTTCATTATGCTGCCCTTTGTGGCCACAGGGATGCTGGCATCATCGCTAAGCTCGTCAAAGAGCTGCACAAGCATGTATGCCGCCACGTTGTCCGCCGTAATCTCGCATTTGGACTTCTTCACAAGGCATGCCGTGCCATTTATGGAGACCTTGCGGCCTCTGGATGTCTCATTGTTGGAGACTATCTCCCTCATGGCCCTGGAATTTCTTGTAAGGCGGAAGTAGTTCGTTATCTGCGGGCCTGCATATGTGCCGTATATCCTGCCGTCCCAGCCCAGGTACTTCTTGCGGATGACATCCTCTGTGGTTATGCCGCAGCGGCCGGAGGCTGCGGGAAGATAATACACCCCGCGGACATACTTCTTCAAAAGGCCTATCTTCACGGTGTCATCTATCTGCCTGAACAGGCTGGCGTGGGAAAACTCCGTGTACACGCTCTCCAGTTCAGATGTGAATATGGGCTCATTGGGCTTGAAGCTTTTTACCAGTCTTTCCATATTAAGCATGACAGGCGCACCCCCTTGTTCCGGATTACGCCTGTATTGTACTTCATGAAGTTCGGATTTGTAAAGCCTGAGATGTTAACGTTCATTTACATCCCAAAAGTAATTTTTTAGACCCGTTTTTGCTGGAAACGGACATATATTCTTGTAAAATTGCGTCCGAAAGACCGGCTGCAGGGCAAAAAGCAGGCCGGGCATTTATTCATGTCCGGCCTGTTTTTCACGAATTTATAAGGGGGAATTCATGCAGTGTCTGTCATGCTTTTTTCCTGTCTCTAAGGTGCAGGATGAGCCATACTATCTCGCCTATAAGGGATATGGCGCCGAGTATGAGCCCGAGATACATTATGTAGCTGGGGAAGCCGATGAGAAGGACCACTCCCACGATTATTATGACGGAGGCTATGGCGTACAGCCACTTGAATCTGGTCTTATAGCCGGCTATAGCGAGGGCGGTTATGATGACCGAAGGGATCAGGATGGTTGCCCAGAACTCTTCATAGCCGCGTGCGAAGCAGAGGATGAACTCACCCCAGCAGGCAACAAGGATGACTATCATGAGAATGAGGTTGAAAAGTGAAAAGGCCTTTTTCATCATGCCGCCTCCTTGAAGAATCTCTGAAGGGCGTTGTAGAGGCTCACGCGCCATGAGCGGGCAGAGTGGTATCCGAAGGACACGTTGACGTACTCTGTGTTCTCCTCTGTGAAGAGATCATCCTTTAGGAGGGCCTTTACCATCTTCTTGTGTCCGTTGTGGGCGAAGTCATAGATGCCGTCCCCGTTGAACATGTAGTTGAGCTTGAGCCCGGAGTACTTGTCCTGGTGAAGGACTTCAAGGACTTCATCCGCGTCCACGTAGGATGAGAAGCAGCCGTACCAGCTTATGTAGTCAAAGTTCTCCTCCATGCCTCCGCGGTAGGTGATGCGGCAGCCGTTGGAGAGGCCTGCCATTGCCCTGTGGTCACGGGAAGAGCGGAGGTCTTCCTCTGATGTGCTCTCTGCATATGTGGAGTATGCGCTCTCCACGGCGGGTATTATGTCATAGCGGAGCTCGCTGCCGAAGTTCTGGGTTGAGAGGTCCTTGACAGGAGTGACTTCCGTTATGCTGGAATATGAATCGTCTCCGTACAGGCCGTAGCAGTAAAAGCTGGGGGTCACAACGATGAGGGGCTCTATGTCTCCGTAATAGATCATGTTGTCCAGCACGTTCTTTGCGCCTATGGTGTACAGCCATGTTTCCTGGTGCGTCACGGACTGAGGGTCCGTCCCGTGCACAAGATACAGGATGTTGTACTTCTGCGTCTCGTCATAGCCGTACGGAAGATATACGTTGCAGTACTTTTCCTCTGTGGCGTCTGTGCCGTTCACGTAGTCCTTTGTGGTGTAATCCACTTCCACTACCGTGCCGGCTGCCACTGTGTTCTCCTCACGGTACTTTGAGGGAACTTCCCATGAGGTTGTGGTGGCTGCGCCGTCTCCGCCGCTGCATGCCCCGATGAGCAGCGCGGCCGCTGAAAGAAGCACCGCTGATGAAATTATCAGTGTTTTCTTAAGTTTCAATGTCTGCCTCTTCCACCTGCCTCCGCAGGCCCGGCACCGGCCGGACCTGCAGTGCAGCAATGCTTTTTATGCTTCAGCTTCCGCTGTCCTTTGAGATGCGGCCGCATCCGGCAGGGCGGCTGCGCCGCCGTGCGGATATTGCCGTCATATCATGTCCTGATCAGTCTTTTGCAACAAGGACGTCCTTCTTGGAAAGGCCCATTCCGAATGCCACGGCGGATGTTATCATAGCCAGGATTCCGGTAATGATGAAGGTGTACCATGCGGAGTCGAACACGTTGTTGTCCACGCCGAACGCCACGTTGGAGATGAACATCATCTCAGTGTTGAGCAGGACTGCAACAGCGCTTGCGTACAGGATCATGGGGATGATTGCCAGGAATCTGAAGTCCATGATGAGCACAAGGAAGCTGGTGACAATGCCGAGGGCAAGGAGCGTGACCGCCGAAGAGCTTACGGCTGAGAGGTAGTTGCCTCCGCGCGCCGTGTATACGATGACTGTTATGAGCCCGAGAATCAGAGTGATTACTTCCACGTACCAGCCGGGCTTCTTGTTGGAGATGAATCCTTTAACTGTGTTCATTGCTTAGTCCTCCCTCTTCTGATTTGTGCTGTCTGAAGAAGACTTCTCCTTCTTTTCATCAATCTTGCCGAAGACTGTCTGCAGAACAATCATGATTACTGCTGCAGCGAGAATTATGCCGAAGATTATCTCAAGGGACAGGAGGAGTTTGTCATACCAGGTGCGGATCTTTACAACCACGGAATCTGATGTGAGGCCGTTCATGGCTGCGCTGTTTGCGAAGTTGTACAGGATGCGGTGGATGGCTTCACGCATGTTGCCAAGGAGCTTGGAGTCCTTTGTGAAGTTGCATCCCTGGAGATATGAGGAGAATGTAGAGCCGGATGTGCAGAATGTCTCGGTGCCTGCCTCGTATGCAAGCTCAGGCTCCATAAGGCTTCCGGGCAGCTGGCCGAAGTCCGTTGTGACGATTCCGAGGAATCCCCACTCGTCTTCCATTACGTTGTGCCAGAGATTTCCGGTATGTCCGGACCATACGACGCCGAGGCGGTTGAATGAACCCATGACGCCGTTGCAGGAGCGGTCATCCTCGCCAGTGGACTCGAATGAGTACTGGAACGCTCTCATGTAGATCTCACGCATAGCCTGCTCGTTTGCGAATGTGCATACGCCTATACGGTTGGTCTCCTGGTCATTCATTACGAAGTGCTTGAGATAGCATACCACGCCCTTTGCCATGGCTCCGTGTACCTCTGCCTCGCAGAGCTTGCCGGAGATATAGCTGTCCTCTGAGAAGTACTCGAAGTTTCTGCCGCCGTAAGGAGTCCTGTGGGTGTCTGCGCCGGGGCCGTACCAGCCGCAGCCGCCGCCCCAGAGACCTTCTTCTCCGAAGCTGTTGCCTACTTCCTCAAGAAGGGCCACGTTCCATGTTCCTGCAAGGACCGTCTCTGTGGGGTATGAAACGCACGCTTCGGATGTGGTCACGTTCTTTGTTGCGTCATACTGGTCTTCATAGTTCTCGATGTAGTATGACTTTGTCCATGCTGCGGGCCCGTCCACGGCTGTCGTGGCGTTCAGGCCTACGCTCTCCAGGGCCTCACGGGCCTGCTTTGTGGTTGCAAGATAATCATCCTCTGTGAGCTGGTCTAAAAGGAGATCCCAGTTGTCATCGTCATAATCTGCGCCGATGAATGTGGCAAGGGTCAGTCCGTTTTCCGCGCCCATTACGATGTCTGATGTCGTCTCGCCCTTCTCATATGCGGAAGGAGACGTGCTTCCGCTTGTGTCTGACGTGTAGTATGAAGCGATTATTTCCTTCATCTTGCTGGTTGCGGCAAAGTTCTTCATCTCCTCAGGCCATGTGCCGGACCAGTTGGATCTGGTGAGATATGTCACGATGTCTGAAGACGTGTCGCTGTAATAGTTGAGGTTGGCGGAATCAAACTGGTTTGTGACCTTTGTGCCGTTGTAGGACAGGCAGTACTCAGTCTCATCGAAGTCTTTCTTTGTTTCCTTGGCTGCCTTGGAGCTGTCTCCGTTTTTATCCATGCCGTCTGTTGTGGAATAGCCTTTGAGAGCAAGAATGTTGTTGAGAGCGTCATGGGCGCTGTCTCCTATGGCGAAGTAGTAATCGCCGGCCTCCATGATGTATGTCTTGTAGGTCTCGTAATCATAGCTTGCTATGTCACTGAGGTCTATAGTGATTGTGATGTCCTGCTTTCCGCCGTTTGCAGAGAGCTCATCCGTCTTTGCGAATCCGCAGAGCTGTACGGCTGACTTCTCAACGCTGCTGGTCGTTCCGTCCTCAAAGTAGTACGGGGACTGTGCATATACCTGAACGACGTCTTTTCCTGCCTTGTCTCCGGTGTTTTCTACAGTGACCTTGACTGTTGCGGTCTTGTCCGTCCAGTCCACCTTCACGCTGTCCAGGGTCTGCGTGAATGTCGTGTATGAAAGGCCAAGCCCGAACGGGAACTGCACTTCATCCTTGTAACTCCAGTTGCCTTCGTTCTCATATACGCCGGCTGTGGATGATGCGTTGCCTTTGTTCAGCACTGTGTCCTCATAACGGGTCTCATAGTACCTGTATCCCACGTAGATGCCCTCGTTGTACATTACGTAATGGGATGCGTCTGAGTTGACCACGTCACTGGAGTTGGAGAATGTGTAGTCTCCGAAGTTCTGCATTGCAGGGGATGACATGGAGCTGTATGCATAAGTGTCTGCAAGGTGTCCGGAAGGATTGGTGTCTCCGACAAGTATGTCTGTCACGGCATCCAGCCCTACTTCTCCGGGGCCGCCTATGTAGAGGCATGCGTCAATGTCATAATCATCCAGCCAGCCGAGCTCAGGGGCGTTGAACGTGTTGACAAGCACAATCAGCTTGCTGAAAACGCCGTTCTGCTTCTGAGTCTTCATGGTCTGAAGCACTGACTTCTCGTTCTCTGAAAGCTCCAGATAATTGGCGTCCGGACTGAGGTCTGTGCCCTCGCCGCCTATACGGGTCATAACGAAGATGGCCGCATCGCCGTATTCTTGCCAGCTGCTTTCCTCAGTGGCCGAAAAGGCGGATGAATTGAGTTCCGTGACGCCGTTGACGACCTGGAAGCTCTGCGTGGTAACGCCGGTGTATTCATTGGTGACTGATGTAAAGCCTTCCTGCGCGTCGTACTTGTTCTTGTAGAAGTTGTACATCGTGGTGTTGTAATCCAGCTTGTTGGCGCATGCTTCGTACAGGTCTATCTTGCGCTCATCGGATGCAGTGACGCCGCCGGAACCGGTGCCGCCGAGGGCCGGATCTATGGAGTTGTACCCGAAGAAGGTCACTTTGGAGTTCTTTGCAAGGGGAAGGGCATTGTTCTTGTTTGTCATAAGGACGGTGCCTTCGGCCTGGGCCTCCTTTGCGACTCCGCGGGCGTAATTCATTACATCCGTATAGTTGTCATAATCGCTGTGATAATGGATGGGATCCTCTTCGCTGTCCTCCGATGTAACTATCTTTGTATTGGAGATGCCAAGATACTTGTTGATGTATCCGGACCATTCTGTAGTAACGGCGCTGCCGCCGATGGCAAGGCATAAGATAACACCTGATACCGCGGCTATTGTGCGCCATAATGCAGGCTTACCGAATTTGGTAATTTTCATCTTTTTCCTCCAGATTTATTGTTGTCACCGGAAACAGTCCCCTTTTGTTTCCGGCTGCCCGGATATTATCACAAATCCAAAAAATCAGCCGCGGCAGGCAAAAAAGCGGATTTTTGTGGCAAGTTCTTGCTTTTTCCCTCTCCGGAGGAATGTTTCTGCAGTCAGACAGGCTGAAGGCCCTTTATGCTGCCTGGGATTCCTGGACAGGGATTATGATGTCCACGACGAACATCTCCCCTGTGGAGTCCATGGTTATGTTGCCGCCGTACTTGCGGACAATGTACCGCACGGATTTGAGGCCGTAGCCGTGGTAGTCCGTGCTGCCCTTTGTGGTCTTCGGAAGGCCGTCCGCAAAGGACGCCCTGGAAGTGCAGTAATTCTCCACGTGGATGCATATGAGCGCGCCCTTTTTGAAGACGTTGAGCTGGATGCACCGCTGGTCAGGGTTCTCTACGGTAAGCTCATATTCTATGGCATTGCTTAAAAGGTTGCCAAATACTGAGGTTATGTCACTCATGCGCATGAAGTCCAAAAGCTCCCCCTGCACCATTGTCGTGAAGGTTATGCCGTTCTTGTTGCAGGTGAACATCTTCTCTGTGAGGACAGAGTCAAGGGCCTCATTCCCGGTATTGGCCGTCTGCTCATACTTCTCCACGGCCTCCTGGATTTCGGCAAGGCCGCTGTCATCCATGCCCCTGTTCTCCCTGAGATCCGCTATGAAGTGTTTCAGGTCATGGGCCTTCATGTTGATTACGTCCACATTCTCCTGCATGGACTTGTAATAGCGGTTCTCCTGCGCTATGAACTGCTCCAGCTCCTCATTCTCGTCATATTTCCACTTGTACCCCTGCAGAATGAACATGAGGGCGAGAACCAGAAGATCGCAGAATATGAGAAGGAGCAGGATTGCCCACAGTGTGTCCAGGCCGAAGTACTGGAACAGATACTGGATCAAATAGCAGAACAGCAGGGAAAATATTGCGAACAGGACCACGCCGTAGCTTGGAAGGCTTATCTTCTTGTTCTGCGGGAAACTGTAATGCAGGAATATGAAGCCCGCGGCATACACGATTATCATGACGCCCACGGAAAGAAAGAACCAGCCGGCATCCGTAATGCTGTCTGACAGCGGCTGGTATATAGTATTCTCTATGTTGTGCGAGAGGTTCTGGAGCAGCTGTGCGGCCACATAGCAGAAAAGTATCTCCTTGTAGCCGCTCTTGAAGCATATGAATCCTATAGCCAGGGACAGCAGGAATATTATGACCGAGTTGAGCCCTGACGGCATCCACTGGTACACCAGGTTGGTTATTATTATGGAAAGGAATGCGAAAGCAAGAAAAGACAAAACGAGGCGCAGGACAAAATTCTTGCGTCTCTCCAGAATGGGAATGAAAAGCATCTCCGCTATGAATATCTGCAGTATGTATCCGTGCGGTATTCTGATGGCGAAAAGTTCCGCTATGGTCATCAGTGCCCCTCCGTTCCTATATATCTTGTAAGCGCGTTGAGGAAGTCCGCCTTGTACACGCGGCTCAACGGCAGCTTCTCGCCTGCAACACTCACGTCCGTGGCATTGTAGCCGGTCACATACGCAAGGTTGACGATAAGCGAACGGTTTATCTCAGCAAAGCCGTTTGAAAGAAACTGGTCCGTGATGTCCGACATGGACCCGCGCATCTTGAGCTCCACTTCCTGGGTGTGTATGTACAGGTAATGCTTTATGCTCTCCACGTACTTTATCTCGCTCAAAGGCACCTTTTTCATGGCCCCGGCTCCCTGCACCACAAACGAAGGGACCTCTTTCCTGCGGTTTATGTACCCCATGGCCTTGTCCAGCTTTATCTTGAGAAGCTCATATGAGACAGGCTTCACAACGAAGTCAAACGCAGACACTTCATAGCCCTTTATGGCGTACTGGGACATTATTGTAATGAAGATGAGGCAGGCCGCCTCATCCACTTGCCTGAGCCTTTTGGAAGCCTCAAGCCCGTTCATCCCGGGCATGTCTATATCCATGAGAATGAGATCATACCCTTCCTTGTAGTCCGAAATGAAGTCCACGCCGTTGGAGAACACGCTTATGTCCGGCACTTCCCTTCTCTCCATGAAGTACCGCCTCACATAGTCCGTGAACTCATCCACCCAGCGCTTCTCATCCTCTACTATAGCAACTCTTATCATCTCTCCCCATGCCTTTTCTGCCGGCACATGCCGCATGCCGCGGCATTGTCTCTCCTTGCAAAGCAGTCTGTACAGCTGTACTGATCGCCGCTATTATACCATACCCCCGCGCCCGCCACAATATACACTTCTTGCCACAAACTGCACAATTTTTGCCAACGCAAAAAGCCCGGATATTTCTGTCCGGACTTATGTCTTTCGTGCCATACGGGGTCACTGTTCCGTATTCTGACCGGACTTCTGTTCCGCCTTCTGGACAGCCTCTTGTTCCGCCTTCTGGACAGCCTCTTGTTCCGCCTTCCGGACGGACTCCTGCTCCGCCTTCCGGACGGACTCCTGCTCCGCCTTCCGGACGGACTCCTGCTCCGCCTTCTGCATGTATTTCTGTATAGTGTCCATGAACGCAATCCCGTACTTCCGGTAAATTTCTTCTCCAAGGCCTGCAAGGGATACAAACTCCTCCCTGCCCTCCGGCCTGTATGTGGCAAGGCTGACAAGGCCCTTGTTGGAGACAATCTGCAGGACAGTCCTGCCGGCAGCCTTTGCGAGATTCCTGCGGGTTATGGCCAGCTTGGCAAGCAGGTCCGCGTCCGTTATAAGGTCCCCTTCCGGTGTGGCAATAAGGTTATATTCCATATCGAATATGGTGCACTTCACGTACATGACCTCGTTAACCCCGCTCCTGCGCTCTGTGTGAGCCTTGGCAGGCTTGTTCTGAGGCACTGCCTGCGGCATATCTGCGGGCGTATTGCCCTCCGCAGCGGTCTGCGCCATACCCGCAGGGATATTTGCCTTTGGAGCGGCCTGCGGCATATCTGCGGGCGTACTGCTCTCTGGTGCAGTTTGCGCCATACCCGCAGTGGTATTGGCCTTTGGTGCGTGCGGCATATCCGCAGGCGTATTGCCCTCTGGAGCGGTCTGCGCCATACCTGCAGGGGTATTGGCCTTTGGTGCCTGCGGCATATCCGCGGGCGTACTGCCCTCTGCAGGTTCCCTGGGAGTATCTGCGGGAGGCTTTGGCTTTACGGCCTTAGCGGTTATGTATGCGTGCAGGTCTGCGGACTTGTCTGTCTCAAAGCCGGTATGCACAAAGGAGTCATATGCCGCCTGGGAGACGGTGCGGCTGCATCCTGTGCCGTCCTTCCTGTAATTGGTGCATCCAAGGAAAATGCGGCTGCCGCCTCCATTCTGGACGCTGTCCGGGGAAGTGCTCTTCTTTATGATGAGATACCCGTCCCTGCAGCGGTCACACTTCTGGATAGACATCTTCCCGCCCTCGGGGTTGTTGGTTATGTAGGTGCAAAGCTCCGGCTCATTGGAGCACATCCACAGGGCCATGCCGTAATTGGGATTATAGCGCAGCTGCAGCGGATAACCGCATACAGGGCATGAAGGCTGCTTGCCAAAGTCCCTTCGGGGCTCCCTGTTTATGTCCCCGCGCTGGGTTACGGAAGGGTAGTCATTTATGAGCTCCAAGACAAACTCTGAGGGATGCTCCGCGGGGGAGACTATGAAAACCCTGTTCTTCGTGCGGGTCATGGCCACGTAGAAGAGGCGCCTCTCCTCCGCATACTCTATGGAGCGGTCTTCCTTCACGACATACTTCATTACGGGGTCATCCTCTATCTTTGAGGGGAACCCGTATGTCTCGTTGCGGGCGTTTACTATGATTACGTCATCATACCCCAAGCCCTTGGAGCTGTGGGCCGTCATGAACTCCAGGCGCGCCTTGGGATACTTCCTGGAAGTAACCTTGCCAGAGTCCTCGTCATACAGGAAGTCCTCGGAAAAGCACAGGTTCCGGGCATCAAAGTTAAAGCGGCCTATGAGCAGTATGCGCGCATACGGGCTCTGCCCCTGCTTCTCCCTCTCACGCAGGATACGGCCTATGAGGTCCTCCACCGTCTTGCCAAGCAGGGCATATTTGCCCCCTTTGGGACGGGGCTTCCCCTTGTCCTGCGGCGCGGTGTCTTTGGAGCTTAAATCCGGGTCTTCTGTATAGGTGTATATGACCACAGGCTGTGAGATATGCTTGGGAGATATGAGGGACTTTCTAATCTGCGCCTCGTTCTTCTGGATGAAGCCGCCCGCTATGTCTATGACCTCCTGCGCATTGCGGTACGTGCGGGTTATGCGGCGTATATCGCCGTATCCCATTATGTCCGTGAAGTGCGTGAAGAGGGTTATGTCCGACCCGCTGAAGGCGTAAATGGACTGCCAGTCATCCCCCACCGCTATAATCTTGGCCTCGCAGATCTCGGAAAGGGCCTTGGTAAGGTCAAAGCGCTGCTTTGAGATGTCCTGGTACTCATCCACTATGATGTATTTGAAATCCAGCTGCTCCCTGGACACGCGGCGCTCATTGATAGCCCTGGCGGAGTCATTTATCATGTCCTCGTAATCCACTGCCCCGTCCTCTGCGAGCTTCTTTTCATACTCCAGGTATGCGCCCTTGCAGATGTCCATAAAGAGCTTCGTGCGAACGTTGGCGTCCTTCTTGAAACGGTCAAAGTCATCAGGCCCCAGGTCATTGGTCTTGAAGTTGGTAATGAAGGTGGTTATGAGCCGGACGAGCTTGTATATGTATCTGTTCTCCTCTGTGGAAACCAGCTTCTTCAAGACTTCTTCCGCAGGCCGCTCTTCGAGGCGGAAGCCCGCCCGCTCCAGGATCTCTTTGAGATGGGAGGTTAAAGGACGGCCGTCATTGTATGAGGACCAGGTGCAAAGGAGCTGCGTGCCGTGCTGCTTGTGGAGGGCCACCTTGTCCCGTATCTCTTTCTTGTACTGCGCAAGCTGTTCCTGCGTGTATCTGGAGTTGCGGCCGGACTCCGAGATGCCGAAATGCTCTATGTACGCCACCCTGTCATCCTGGCGGATGCAGAAGTCCGGCGTGTACGGCTTTCTGGCTTTCAAGATGTTGTACGGGTATATCTCCTCATACACGTAGTCTATATTGTTCATATACAGGAAGTTGGCTATCTCCACTTCCTGCCTGGAGCGCAGTATCTCATTCTGTATGGAGCGCCTTTTGCGGGTAAAACGGTCTATGACCTCCCTGTTGTACTCATTTACGTTGCTCTTGAGAGTAGAGAAGTCCGCCTTGGCCACATAGTTGAAGAACTGGCCCAAGTCCTCCCCCTCATACGGGGCGTCCAGATACGAGCTGAAGAACATGACAATCTTGTCCACAAGCGCAGGGTCTGTCAATACTTTGCTCTTCAGATAGTTGTTCACCGTCCAGAACAGGTACCCGTCCGAGACCACCTTCTTCATGGTGTCTTCCTTCTTGCGCAGGATGGCGTTGCCGCAGCTGTGGAAGGTTGCAATGGGGCACGGGATGCCCAGAAGCTGGTTTATGCGCTCCTTAAGCTCCCCCACCGCCTTGTTGGTGAAGGACACCACCAGAATCTGCCTGGGGTCTACGCCCTGGCGCTCTGTGAGATACCGCACCTTTGCGGCCACTGTGGTTGTCTTCCCGGCGCCTGCGCCGGCTATTATGAGCGTATAATCCTCGTCCGCGAGGACGGCCTCGCGCTGCTCTTCATCCAGGGATATGTTCCTGTCCACGGGCGCAAGAATCTGGTCCAGATACTCCTTCTCCTGCTCCAGATGGCGCGCAATGTATGCGTCATTGTGCTCTGCCACCCTGGAAGAGCCCTTCTTGAAGTCCTGCAGGTCTTCATACGCGGGCATAAAGGCATTTACGTCTGCTTCCTCCGCGCATCCCTTGCGGCAGTACTTTGAGAGCATGCCGGAGGATATAAGGTTGCCAAAGAACGCGCATGCAGGCTCATACGTGGACACAAGGGGCTTGTAATCCCGGCGGGAAAGATATCTGTCCTGCGCCAAAAGGCCCTCCAGTTCCTTCCGGAAGGCTAAAAGCTGCAGGTATTCCGGAGAGCGGTTCCTTTCTCTCCTTTTATCTTTCCAGTTGCTGAAAAGACCCATTATGCTCCTAAAAGCGCACCCGCGCGAATTCTTTTAAAAAAAGAAAACTTTTTTATTGAAATGCAATTTAAAAAAACGTGATTGTTGCAACTTTTCTGGCTTGCTCCACATATAAAAACATTTATATATATTGCAGATTCAGCAACCTTACCTTGGTAAATATAGTTGAACCAAACTGTCTCGTTTGAAACTTTACTACAACTTCACACTAATTACTCTCCGCATTACCTTCGATAGAATAAAACCAGCAATTGAGCCGCAGCAACTTGGGGTATCCCCACATAAGGACAACTTAACCGACCAGCTTCATTTGCAAATTCATTTAGGAGGTGATAATATGTCACTGAATCGAAAAGACTGTCGTGATATATGGAATGCTTTCATGTGTGAAGGTGCAATCTTCACCGGGCATGACATACCTTTCTGTCCGACAACAGCATTGGCTCCTCCCATGGACATAGTCACGTGGGATGAGGCAAAGTACATATACAAGCATCAGTTGTTCAATAGCCGCAGAGACTGCCAATATATGGCGTATGTGTGCTTCTATACTGATGATTATAAGTTTGATGGTCCAAAAGGTATTTGGAATAAGCCATATGAAGCTTTGAAGATTATCAAACACTTTGCCGGAGCCATCACACCGGACTTCTCCACATATCAGGATTTCCCAGAGCCTATCAAGATAAACAACACCTACAAAATGCGTACATTCGGGTACTGGCTTGGGAAGAACGGAATCCCTGTCATCAACAATGTCAGATGGGGCACTCCGGAAACATGGTCTTATTGCTTTAATGGCATACCTCAGAACAGCATGGTTGCCATTGGCACTGTTGGGGGAAGCCCCAGATTGCTTGAGAATCGTCCTCGTTTTGAGGCGGGACTTGCCGAGATGGATAAGAGGCTTCACCCTCATACCATCGTCATCTATGGCTCATCTAACTACCCCTGCTTTGACAAGCTGAAGGAATCAGGCATTAACATTATCTCTTACCCTTCCAAAACCGCTCTTGCGTATGAAAGGAGGTTTAGGGATGTGTAAGCCTGATAGTAATAAGTTCCATGGTACGGAAGGTGATCCTGACCCTTTGTACTATACAAAAGACAATCCCAAAGGACAGGAACTAATTAATGAAGTTAAGGAAAAAGGCTTCAAAATTTCAGAGGACAAGATACTAGGGATTACTAGAAACCCAGCAACGAATCAAGTTGTTTGGCTAGAAGATAGCTCACTCAAGGCTAAAGCTGGATTTGGCCATATCCAATCACGACACTTAACAGATTTTATATTATCTGGAATCGGAGCCGATGAAATAATAGATGCAATTTTCACCGCTATTACAAAAGGTACAATAACTGGATATGAACATAAGTCTGACCCAAAGCATATCCGTCCTGTATATGAGTACATTTTTAATGGCGAAACTCATTCAATGGCGATTACAATAAGCGATAATGGCTATATTGTTGGAGCCAATCCGAAATAACTATATTAGTATAACTATGTTTAAAGGAGTGACATGATGATAAAAACCATACGATTTCTCTGGGATTACTACTGCTATCCCATCTGGGCTTATGATGAGAAACACCACTACGTTGATGAGAGTGAAGTTGAAGAATTAAAAGACCATCCTGAACTTCACCTAAAATTTCTGAATTTGCAAAGAAGATATGACAATCTTTTTTTGAATACCCCTACCTGCTTTTCATATGTAGGTTTTAAAACAGAAGAAGACAAACGCGAATTTCTACGTGACGTCCAAGAAGCAGTGGACGAATTCATATCACTTGCAAACGGGAAGTATGAGATCATAAATGATTTTGATAATGAGTTATAGCAGATAATATCTGATACTTATTATACTGTTATATTTTCATGCCATAGATGTAGGGAGAGTTATTTTGCATTCCATGCTCTTCCATATAGAGATCCATCTTCCGCGGAGAGACGAAGGACTTGTGTGGATTCCAGGATGTTCTGTGTCTCCTGAGTATAACCAGAGGCCCTGTCAATAGCTATAAAGACTTGTTTAGGCGTGGCATTATAAATCTTAAAGATGTTTTCCATAGCATCATTCTCTATGGGTTTAAGAATGACAGAATCATGTACAATAACGGGAAGGGGTGTCAATTCCAGCATGGCCATGTCAAAAACTATAAGACCTTTATACTGGGTTCCTGTGCCGCCATCTTTAGGAGTTGAAAAGGTATAGCTGTTAATACCTTTGATATCAAGTTCCGGCGATGTCTTCCTGTCGGCATAAATCTTCGTATTATAACCAGCCATTGTAGCATTAACATCTGCCTGTGTATCTGTTATGACCTTTGCTGTTTCATCATCCAGCTGACGTTTGGCCTCTTTAACTTCAGATTCTAAATTGTTAAGTTTCAGATAGTTGGCATTAGCAATCTCTAGCGCATTTAGTTTAGACTTGATTGAAGCATATTCTTCCAGCACAACCTTGCTGAGGCAGGTTTCTTTGCTTATCCCCTTAATCTCGTTCTCTGTTTCAAGAATCTTAGCGTCCAACATAGAAACAATATTATCCAGTCTGTCCGTTTCCGCCTTTACCTCACTATTCAGGATGCCTACCAGTTCCCTGTGAAATAGCTCTGTTTGCTCAATACGCTGTATGTCAATGTCAGGGAAGAACTTCATCAAATCATCAAAATGCTCCACAAAAGGGATGCGACTCGATTGTCCATCCTTTATTTTTTGCAATTGTGATACTTGACGGGTGCGTTCCCGTCTATAATAAGATAATCTCGCTTTCAGTTTAGCCAAGTAATCTGCTTGCACTGAATCCAAATCTAATAGATTCTGCTTGCTTCTTAGCTCTAACTCATCAAGTTGGCGCTGGTACTCTGCAATGCTCTTTATGTTTTGATTGTATTCGGATTTCGTTTTTGTATATGGGAAGTACTCCCTCTTCCGTGCTCCTTTAAAGGCCTCCAGGTCATCCTCTGCTTCCTTGCATTTATGGTATAGATCTTCAATAGAAGCATACCGGCCAGTCAACTTCAGCAAACGCTCAATCGCACTTCCTTGCTTCTCCTGTTTGGCCTCTTGCAAAGGATGTCCCTCATCTAACGTATCTCGACCATATATGCGCATAGCGAATCCAACAGCCTCCCTAAAGGACAGATCACAATTGGCTATGCCATACTGGACTCTTAAAAAATCAAGATATTGAGAGAGTGTGATGCTTCCGTTTTCCAGATGCCTGTATGAGGCATCACATTTGTGTACGGTTTTATAATCTGTGTTGGATCTTGAAAAATAATGCATCTGATTGTTGAACCTAAAGGCAAAGCAAATGACATGCTCACCAATCTCTTGCTGGACATCTTTAAGTTTTTCAACATAGTCATTCCCACCGAACACAAAGTCAATCACCATAAGGAACGTGGACTTCCCTATGGAATTGTCACCAGCATCTCCGCCAAGGACGGTGTTCAGCCCAGAGTGAAATGATATCTTCCCTCTGGGTTTTCCATTCTCCATAAACTTGTCACAATATATCTCAACCAACAAGGCTTATCGTCCCCCGACTCTCATCTATGTCAATTCGCTGCAATGCATACAGACAGTCCAGTACTTCTATAAAATCCTCAATATCATCAAAACTCTTTTTGACTTTTGCATACAATTCACCTGGCGTCATGTCGCTGAATTGAAGTTGAACCAGTACAATAGGAAATTTTGGCAAAATGCTCTCACTATATGCTGTTACTTTACTCGGAAACTTCATGAAAAACCTCACAGTTTTGAATGAAAAAGGAAACTATCACACGGCAAGCAGGAGCGTATTCCTTCCCCAATTCAGTCTTAACATTTATGAAATCAGTCAGTTCATCCAGGATTTCACTTTGCGACAGCCCAATATCTTCAATCTTCATATACGCCAGTTTGATTTCTGTTGCGACCTTATCAAAGAATCCGTTATAACGTCCGTCCATATCCGAAAACGTGAGCCGTATAAAGTCATAATAATGAAAGACGTGGTCTTTAACATCTTGTATGAGAATTGTATCATTTGTGTCCAGCTTACGTTCTATAGTGAGAGGATGCATTGAAAGCTCTGTGGATTTTAAGCCCGCTTGATGATTCCTAAGCTCCCGTATTACTTCCACAATTCCATCTTCGATGCCAAGGTCATAGAGTTCCTGCCTTGCCGCAGATGCTTTTACCACCCTTGCTTTAATATCATTCAGCTTATGTACATGCTCTTCCGAAGGATTGCATTCATACTCATTTGCATCCTGCCTGCATAATGCAAGCTTAAAGCTGTTGCGTTTGTCTGTAGATGAATCCCGCCCTGTGCTCATAAATTGCATTCCCTCTGCTGACATTCCTTTCAGCAACGGGACCGTCACAATACTGTAATCAGTAATCTGTTCCCCTTTCTTGCTTTTACAAAAGTCTCTCCCACACAAAGGACAGCTAAACCCTACCTCTTGCAAAAGCAAAAAATCTGTATCTAAATCACTTTTACTGCTGTACTTATTCTCTCTCTGAAGCACACATAGTAATAAGGCTGCCAGAAAACTTGCCTCGTTGTTATTCAAAAATTGTTCATTAAAAGCTTTCTTCTTAGATGGCTTCATTTGGTCATCATTCTGTATTGCTTGATTCATTGAATAAAGCATGTCGTCTTTAACAATTTGGGAAAGCTTTGGAACCACTTCGTTTTTCATGTGGGCCTTTGCTTTAGCTGCCATCCCCTTCTTATTGCTAGCGTTTTTTATTGCTAATGGGACATTAGTTTCCCTTGCCAAAAGCTTGTGAATGTCTGGATGTGAAAGATCCACGGGATCACCATTTTTAGTTAAGACTCTCTCTTGGTTGATAATCCAATCAAGCAATAAATGAACCGTCTCCCTGTCTGTGGCTTTATTGTTTCCATCTGCAATTAGACACTCCTTTATTGCCTTGGCATACTCGCTAAAACAAAGACATTGCATCCCCATATATTAACCCCTATCAAACTTAAAACAACTGAAAATGCTTCATTATATGCTATATTAA
>JAJPYR010000023.1 GCA_021204825.1 Clostridia bacterium
GGCTGAAGACAAAGAAGTAACAAAGCACAGGACAATAATAGATGACAACAGCAAGGTTCTGATTGCCGGAACTCTTCCTGGAGATGACAGTGAGGATGCAAAGCGCTATTACGTGGATGCAAGGAATGCCATGGGGGAGATACTCGAAGGCCTCAGGGCTTGTACAGACCTTGATGACCAGGAGATGTATCTGTCCGGCAAAGCAGTTGCTTTAGGTGATGTGTACTCTTCGGCAGGGCGGGAAGGCTCATCCGACGGAAAGATAAAAGATGCAGCTCCCAATAAAGAGCTTATGGAAGGGATAGTCTCTCACCCCAATATTGCAACGATTCTTTTCAACGGGAAGGAAGCTTTTAACGGGTTCAAGAAACTGCTGGTATACTATTATAATAAGTTGTCCAGACTCGGCTGGAGAAAGATGCTGCAACCCATAAAAGGCGGTGCGGATATACATCTGAAAGAGGGCGGAACATTCCATATTGAACACGCATGCACATTGAATCTGGCGGATACTCAAAGGACTATAATCTGCTATATGATGCCATCTACAAGCGGTGCAAACACTACGCTCTGTAAGAAAGCAAAAGCCAATATATGGAAGGGGGCATTAAAGGGATCCGGCGCTAAACTGTAATCAACTCATAGACAACCGCAGCCACTCCAACCGGGGTGGCTTTTCCGCACTCTGAGACGCTCACAAAGGGAAGGGGAGACGCTGAGCTCTCGGCCGCCCAATGGCAAACTTTGCGGAATCATGAAAGGCGCTAATGCAAACAAATGTTCATATTCCGTTCAAATATGCGTTATTTCTGTAATATATATCGGTATTTTTCTGTTAAGAAACTGTTGTTTGTACTAAAAAACTTTAAAATCGTACAAGCTCACCATGACAACAAATGTCCCATAACTTCCTGTAGATAGACAGAGTGTCTAATAACTCTTCATATCTGAGCCACATGAACGCCCATTGGCAATCCTCTGTGGACATGAAGAGAGTGCAGGGCAACAGAAAAGGCCATCCATACCGGATGGCCTTTGGAATACTGTTTGTGCGGAGTTTACTCGGCCTGGTCTGCCTTGGCTGCCTCGATGATCTTCTTTGTGAGCATGGGATCGTTGATGTCTTCGTAGCCGTCATCCTCGATTGTGAACCTGCCCTGGCCCTTGGTTATGCCGCGGAGGTCCATTGTGTAGTTGGAGATGGAAGCTAAGGGAACGTCTGCGGTTATGACGGAGAGCTTGCCCTCTGTGGTCGTGTCAAGGATACGGCCGCCGCGCTGTGACATGTCACCCATTATGTCTCCAAGGTAGGACTGGGGAGCCTTGATGGTGAGCTTCTTGATGGGCTGCATAAGGACAGGGCTGGCCTTTGCGATGCCGTCCTTGTATGCAAGGGAAGCGGCCATCTTGAATGCCATTTCCGAAGAGTCTACAGGATGGTAGGAGCCATCGTACAGAACCGCTCTGACGCCCGTCATGGGATAGCCGGCAAGGACGCCCTTCGCCATGCACTCTATGAGGCCTTTCTCAACTGCGGGGATGTACTGCTTGGGAACTGCGCCGCCGACAACTTCATCGCCGAACTCGAATTTGCCTTCAAAGGGCTCGAAGCGCACTTTGCAGTGTCCGTACTGGCCATGGCCGCCGGACTGCTTCTTGTGCTTGCCGTCTGCCTGGGATGTGCCGCGGATGGTCTCTCTGTAAGGAATCTTGGGCTCTGTGAGCTCTACGTCAAGGTTATTGTTGTTGATGGCCTTCAGCTTCTGGGTTATGACATCCAGATGGGATGAGCCGAGTCCTGTAAGGACCACTTCGCCGGTCTCAGGCCTCTCTATAATGAATGTGTAGTCTTCTGTATGGATCTTGTCCAGGCCCTTCATCATCTTGTCATCCGCGCCCTTGGTCTTGCAGTATATTGCCCTGGAGTATGTCGGGATGGGGAATACGATGGGAGCTATCTCAAGGTTTGTGGATGCATCGCAGAGGGTCTCGTTGGTGTCCGTGTCCGTGAGCTTGTTGACTGCTCCGATGTCTCCTGCGCCAAGCTCTGTGACGAGCTCGTTCTTCTTGCCCCTTAAGAGGAATATCTGGTTAACCTTCTCTATCTGGCCTGTCTTTGTGTTGAGAACGGACATGCCGGATGTAAGCTTGCCCCTGTATACTCTGAGATAATTGAGCTTGCCGGAGAAGTTGTCATATTCTGTCTTCCATACCTGGGCTACGAACGGTCCGTCTTCCTCACAGTCCACAGTCACGTTCTTGCCGGATGCAAGGTCCTTTGCAGGGACGCCGTTGCGCTCGGAAGCGGAGGGCATGTACTGGGCGACTTCGTTGAGAAGGTTGCCGATGCCCCAGTTCTGGAGGCCGCTGCCTGCGAGAACCGGCATTACGCTGCAGGATGAGATTCCGGTGCGGACGCCGAGGACGATGTCCTCCTTGCTGAGGGTGCCTTCCTCGAAATACTTCTCAAGGAGCTCTTCGTCATTCTCTGCGGCTGTCTCTATAAGGCTGGAGCGCATGTCCTCAACCTCATCTGCAAGGGATGCAGGGATGGGGATCTCCTCAGGGCCGCCCTTGGAGAACTTGTATGCCGTGTCCTGGATTACGTTCACGAATCCGGTCATCTTCTCGCTCTCTATGATAGGAATCTGGACGGGTGCGATCTTGCCAGTGTACTTGGCATTCAGGGCGTTGACCGTGCCCACGTAGTTGGCGTTGGCCTTGTCCATTCCGGTTATGAAGATTATGATGGGCTTGTTCAGACCTAAGCAGAGCTCTATGGCTGACTCTGCGCCTATGGATGTGTCTCCGCTGGCGTCCATTACGAGTATGGCGGAATCTGCGGCCGTGATGCCCTCTACAAGCTCGCCCTCGAAGTCAGGGGACCCGGGAAGGTCTATGATGTTGATCTTGACACCGTTCCAGTTGATGTATGCAACAGCCGTATTGATTGAGTATCCCTTGGCCTTCTCGATGTCATCGAAGTCCATGAAGCTGTTTCCGTTCTGTGTGGTTCCCAGACGGTCTATGACGCCTGCGGTGTAAAGCATGGCCTCGCACACTGAGGTCTTGCCTTCCTGGTTCGCTCCTATAACCGCTACATTCTTGATCTGTTTGGATGAAATAGCCATTTAAAGCCCCTTATCGCCGCGCCCGCGGCCTTGAATTTGTTCAATACCAGCTTAGTATAATACGTTTTCACAAATATTTCAACTGATTTGCATAGCACTTTCCATTTTTCGTGCGTGCATCCTGCATGCCTTTGGAGCCTCCGCACAGCCCCGCATGGCGCATATGCACCCCTGTAATTCCTTCTGCGGGCCGCATCTGCAGGCGGGCAGTGCCTCCGCACAGCCCTCCCGGAGGGCGTTGATGAGGGTATATTCACGGGGCAATTGCATGCAGGCGGGAACAGGTTCCCGGACACAATGAGCCCTGCTTGTGCCGGCCAGGGGTGCATTCAAGAGCCGCCATCGTGCTTCCCCGGCTGCCTTCATGAGCCTGCAGGTTGCCTTTCCTGCAGCAGCACTCCGGGAAATCTGCCGGAGCGGGGAGGGCAGGATTCCTGCTTTCCAAAGGTGAAAATGTTAACTTACTAACAAAAAATGAAAGAAATTAACATTTTATGCCCTGGCCCCGGATGCGGGGTCCGGAGGGGAAATCCGGCGGCCTGAAGCCGGATGGGAATATATTCTCAGCAGGGACCCAAGATATTGGGGTAAAAGAGAAAGAGGGCACAAGATGTTGTGCCGGCGGAATCTGAGGTTTCAGGGGGCCTTAAAAGGGCTGAAAAATTGCCTGATTTTGGCATATAAAATGATGAAATTCCTTTGAAAATCGTTTGACAAGAGTTGACGCATTTAATATAATGTCAAAGCGTGCGTAGAAAAGTGCGTATTGGGTTGAGGCATGAAGTTACTGCAAAAGCGCGGTTGAAGCTCCCGCGCACAGATAATTTATGCTGACAATTGTGGAGGCTTGACCTCTGCGGCTGACCGTGGCTTTGGAGAAAAGGCACCGTTTGGTGTTTTTTTAGTTAGATGAGTTGCGATACACACGGACAGGTTGACGCACGTGAGAAATTTGTTAGCTCAGGAGTAGAAAATGGCAGGACAGAAGATCAGAATCAAGCTTGCAGCTTATGACCATGAGCTCGTAGACCTCGCGGCAAGCAGGATCGTTGAGACAATGAAGAAGAGCGGCGCCAAGATATCAGGCCCCATACCCCTTCCCACAGAGAGGGAGATCATCACAATACTGCGCGCACCCCACAAGTACAAGGACAGCCGTGAGCAGTTTGAGCAGCGCACGTACAAGAGAATCATCGACATATATACGCCCAATGCGAAGCTTCTGGATACGGTAAGGCTTCCGGCAGGCGTGGATATAAAAATCAAGCTTTAAGCTTTTCCTGATATTCTACATCCCTTAAGGCGCGGCGCACAGGGCGCCAAAGGGCCGCGGACAAAAGGTGCCCCAAAAAGGGGCGGGCCTTTTCGGCCGGATGAAAGGCCTTGAGGGACGCGATATCACAAAACACATGGAGGAACTTTATCAATGAATAAAGCAATCATCGGGCGTAAAGTTGGAATGACTCAGGTCTTTACGCCGGAAGGCAGGGTTATCCCCGTGACGGTCGTTGAGGCCGGCCCGTGCCCTGTCGTCCAGATCAAGACTAAGGAGAGAGACGGATACGAGGCATTGAAGCTCGGCTTTGACGAGACTCGCGAGAAGGATCTCAACAAGCCGGATGCAGGCCAGTTCAAGAAGGCTGGCGTGACACCCTGCAAGGTCCTCAAGGAGTTCCGTGTGGACAACGTGAAGGACTACAGCGTAGGCAATGTCATAACAGCCGACGTGTTCACGGCCGGAGACAAGGTGGATGTTCACGGAGTGTCCAAAGGGCACGGATTTACAGGCGTCATCAAGAGATGGAACCAGCACAGGCTCAAGATGTCACACGGTGTTTCTGCGGTTCACCGTGAGCCCGGTTCAATGGGCGCCTGCTCAGATCCCTCAAGAGTGTTCAAGAACAAGCGCCTCGCCGGACACTACGGCGTGGACAACTGCACGGTCCAGAACCTCGAGGTGGTGAGAGTGGATCTGGCGCGCAACTGCCTGCTTATAAAGGGTTCGGTTCCCGGCCCGAACGGCAGTGTCGTCACAGTGAATGACACCGTCAAAAGGAGGTAATCAGGATGCCCAGCGTTAAGGTTTACAAAATGGACGGCACCGAGGCCGGCGAGATTGAGCTTTCCGACAAGGTGTTTGGAGCGGAATACAACGAGCCGCTGATTCATCAGGCGGTTGTCACAAGGCTTGCCAATGAGAGGCAGGGCACAAAGTCAGCGCTCACAAGGTCAGAGGTCAGCGGCGGCGGCATCAAGCCCTGGAAGCAGAAGGGAACAGGCCGTGCCCGCCAGGGCTCCATCAGGGCTCCGCAGTGGGTTAAGGGCGGCATCGTGTTCGCGCCGAAGCCCAGGGACTTCTCAAAGCGCATGAACAAAAAGGCAAGGATAGGCGCCATGCTTTCAGCCCTTTCCAAGAAAGTCACGGACGGAGAGCTCATCGTGGTCGACAAGCTTGAGGTCGAGAAGGGAAAGACGAAGGAAATGGTGGCGTTTGCAAAGGCCATAGGACTTGACAAGTCAGCCATTATATACATGGACAGCGTTGATGACAAAGTGATGCTTGCATGCCGCAACATTCCGAAGATCAGCACGCTCCCCATTGAGCAGATATCCACATATGAGATAGTAGCCAACGCCAAAGTGGTCCTCACCACAGCGGACGTTCAGAAGCTGGAGGAGGCTTACGGAAAATGATTGCTGAAGACATTATTTTGAAGCCGATTCTCACCGAGAAAGGCTACGATGGGATAGCAGACAAGAGATACACTTTCGTGGTTGCAAAGAACGCCAACAAGACCCAGATAAAGCTGGCAGTCGAGAAGCTGTTCAACGTTGAGGTCAAGAGCGTCAACACCATGAACTACAGAGGCAAGTTAAAGCGCCAGGGCAGGAGCGAGGGCTACAGGTCTTCCTACAAGAAGGCTGTCGTGCAGCTCACGGATGACTCGAAGGCAATCGAGTTCTTCTCTTCGCTCACATAAGGAGGCATATATGGCAGTCAAGAGATACAAACCCACATCCCCGGCGCGCCGTTTCATGACCGTCAATTCATACAGTGAGCTCACACCCGGCGCAAAGCCTGAGAAGAGCCTCATGCATGACATGAGACATACTGCCGGAAGGAACAACCAGGGCAAGATTTCCGTCCGTCACCGCGGCGGCGGCAACAGAACCAAATACAGAATCATTGATTTCAAGAGGGACAAGGACGGCATCCCCGCTGTCGTAAAGTCCATCCAGTACGACCCCAACAGGTCCGCGCACATCGCCCTCCTTGCCTATGCGGACGGCGAGAAGAGATACATCCTGGCTCCCCTGGGGCTCACCGCCGGCGACAAGGTCGTCTCCGGAAAGGATGCGGACATAAAGGTCGGCAACTGCCTTCCCCTTGAGAACATCCCCGTGGGCACTACGGTGCATGCCATTGAGATGCAGCCCGGAAGGGGCGCCCAGATAGCAAGGGCCGCAGGAATCTCCGCACAGATAATGGCAAAAGAGGGCGCCTATGCGACCATCAAGATGCCCTCCGGCGAAATGAGGCTCATACCTGTAAAGTGCAAGGCCACGATAGGGCAGGTAGGCAACGTGGAGAACGCCATTATAAGAATAGGTAAAGCGGGCAAGTCCAGGTACTTCGGCATCAGGCCGACAGTGAGAGGCTCCGCAATGAACCCTGTGGACCATCCTCACGGCGGCGGCGAAGGCAAGTCACCCGTAGGACATCCCGGACCCATGACCCCGTGGGGCAAGAAGGCCCTCGGATACAAGACAAGAAAGAAGAAGAACCCCACTTCGAAGTTCATTGTCAAGAGAATCAACTGACCGGAGGATACTCAGATGTCAAGAAGCGTTAAGAAAGGACCTTATGCTGAGGAGAGGCTCCTCAAGCGCATAGAGGAGATGAACGCGTCCGGGGAGAAGAGGGTTGTGAAGACCTGGTCCCGCGCATCCACGATATTCCCCCAGATGGTAGGCCACACGATAGCCGTCCATGACGGCCGCAAGCATGTTCCCGTATACATCACAGAGGACATGGTAGGCTGCAAGCTCGGCGAGTTCGCTCCCACAAGAACATTCAAAGGACATGCGGCCAAGACCGCAAAGAGGTGATCGGCATGGCATCAAACACTAACAGAAAAGTCAAGAGACTCGAGGAAACAAGGGACAAGCGCCCCTATGCCAGAGCCAAGTACCTCAGGATTTCGCCCTACAAGATAAGGACAGTCCTTGCCCTCATAAGAGGCAAGAGCGTTGAAGAGGCAGAGGCAATACTGACATACACCAACAAGGGCGGATGCCTCGAAGTCAAGAAAGTCCTGCAGTCAGCGTGCGCCAATGCAGAGCACAACAACAACATGGACAGGTCAGACCTGTATGTGGCTGAGTGCTTCGCAGACAAAGGCCCCGACCTCAAGAGAATGCAGCCCGTCTCCAAAGGCCGTTCGCATGCCATTCTCAAGAGAACTTGCCACGTCACAGTGATACTTGACGCCAAGAGCATGTAAGGAGAGCGATTATGGGACAGAAAGTTAATCCGCATGGTTTCAGAGTGGGCATCATCAAGCCCTGGGACACACAGTGGTACGCGGACAAGAAGAACTTCTCCAAGCTTTTAAAGGAAGACAACGACATCCGCGCATACCTCAAGAAGAAGTATTATGAGGCGGCAATATCCAGGATAACAATCGCGCGTGCCGCCAACAAGGTGGAGATAAGCATCTATACCGGGCGCCCGGGCGTGCTCATCGGCAAGGCCGGAAGCGAGATAGAGGTCATGAAGAAGGCCCTTTCCAAGCTTGCCAACGGAAAGGCCATCATAATCAACGTCAAGAAGATCGAGAAGGTTGACCAGGACGCACAGCTCGTGGCAGAGGCGGTTGCAGCCCAGCTTGAGAAGCGTGTAAGCTACAGGAGAGCCGTAAAGCAGCAGCTTCAGAAGGTCGTAAAGACCGGCGTCAAGGGCGTCAAGATCACCGTAAAGGGCAGGCTGGACGGCAGGGAGATCGCAGGATCTGAGAGCCACCACGAAGGCTCCATCCCTCTTCAGACCATCCGCGCGGACATCGACTACGGCTTCGCAGAGGCCAAGACAACGTTCGGCGTTCTCGGCGTCAAGTGCTGGATATACAAAGGTGAGGTCCTTGCCAGGGAGAAGCACCTGATCATATCCGAGGGAGGCGAAGACTAATGTTAATTCCCAAGAGAGTCAAGAGAAGAATGGTCCACCGCGGCAAGCTTCACGGACGCGCCCACAAGGGCAACAAGGTGGCTTACGGCGATTACGGGCTCGTATCCCTGGATCACGCAAGAATCACTTCCAGACAGATAGAGGCGGCCCGTGTCGCGATGACAAGGTTCATCCGCCGTGGCGGCAAGGTATGGATTGACATATTCCCCCACAAGCCCATAACGAAGCATCCGGCAGAGGCCCGCATGGGTTCCGGCAAGGGCTCCGTGGACTACTGGGTAGCGGACGTAAAACCCGACAGGGTCATGTTCGAGATGGCAGGCGTCCCTGAGGACGTAGCGCGCGAGGCAATGAGGCTCGCAAGCCACAAGCTCCCCGTAAGGTGCAAGTTCATCGTGAGGGAGAAGACAGAAGCAGAAAAGGCTGAGGCGGCAGCTGCCGAGGCAGCCGAAGAGCAGGGCGGTGAGACAGATGAAGGCTAAAGAAGTTGAAAATTTAAGTGACGAGGAGCTTCAGAAGAAGCTTGCCGAGCTCAAATCCGAGCTCTTCAACCTCCGTTTCCGTCACGCGAGCGGACAGCTTGACAACCCCATGTCCATCAACCTCGTAAAGAAGGACATCGCAAGGGTCAATACCGTGATCCGCGCGCATCAGATAAAGGCGCAGGGAGGCAGATAATGGCAGACGAGAGAACATCACTCCGCAAGGAGAGAGTAGGAATAGTGGTTTCCGACAAGATGGACAAGACCGTTGTCGTTGCCATTGAGGAAAAGTACAAGCATCCCCTCTACAAGAAGACAGTCGTAAAGACCACACGCTTCAAGGCTCATGACGAGAACAATGAGTGCGGCGTAGGAGACAAGGTGCGCATCGTTGAGACCCGCCACATCTCCAAGGACAAGTACTGGCGCGTGGCTGAGATAATGGAGAAGGCAAAGTAACAGCCGCCCTCCAGGTTGGCAAGACTGTCTTACATCGCGCAGCCAGACCAAAGGTCCCTGCAGGCCCTTTGACAGAAAGGAGCAGATAAGGGCGGCGGCTGCGGACGGGGCAGTCCTCTGCAGCGGTTGTAGGTGGTAACCAAAAACCCATTGCCGTCTTACGCGGCGGTCCGTGAGGCCGCACGGTAAGCCGGAGATCACACAGCATATTATAAGGAGTTTTTATGATACAACCTCAGACAAGGCTCAAGGCGGCTGACAACAGCGGAGCAAAGGAGCTTATGTGCATCAAGGTTCTGGGCGGATCATGGCGCAAGGCCGGGAACATAGGAGACGTCATTGTATGTTCCGTAAAATCCGCGAACCCCGGCGGCGCAGTCAAGAAGGGCGAGGTTGTCAAGGCGGTCATCGTGCGCTCAAGAAAGGGGCTCATCCGCAAGGACGGCACGACAATCAAGTTTGACGACAACGCAGCTGTAATTATAAACCAGAACAAGGAGCCCAAGGGCACCCGTATCTTCGGACCCATTGCCCGTGAGCTTCGTGAGAAGAACTACATGAAGATAATATCCCTCGCACCCGAGGTACTTTGATTTCAAGGAGATGGCATAATGAACGTTAAGATCAATGACAATGTGCTTGTCATCACCGGAAAGTACGAGGGCAGGACAGGAAAGGTGAAGGCCACGTCACCCAAAAAGGGCACGGTCATCGTGGAAGGCGTGAACATTCACAGAAAGGCCAAGAAGGCAAGAAAAGCCAATGAAGTATCCCAGTTCATAGAGATCGAGGCACCCATTGACGCGTCCAACGTCATGGTGATATGCCCTTCCTGCGGAAAGGCGTGCAGGGTCAAGATGGACACGACAGGGGAGAAAAAGGTGCGCGTCTGCGGAAAGTGCGGAGCCGTGCTTGACAAGGCATACTCCTCCAAGGCTGCGCAGAAGGCCGCAAAGAAGGCCGAGCCCAAGAAGCGCGTAAGAAAGCGTGACCGCAAGGCTGAGAAAGAGCAGAATGCTGAATAAGGAGTAAGTAAAGATGGACAACGAAGTAAAAGATCTTCCGAGATGCAGAATTCTCGAGAACTACAAAGCCGATGTCGTTCCTGCGCTTACTGCCAAGTTCGGCTATACGAACCCCATGCAGGTGCCCAAGCTCGTGAAGATAGTGATATCCACCGGACTTGGCGACATCAAGGACAACCCCAAGGCCATACAGATGACCCAGAACGAGCTCAAGCAGATAACCGGACAGCAGCCGGTGATATGCAAGGCGAGAAAGTCCGTAGCGAACTTCAAGGTGCGTGAGGGAATGACCGTAGGGCTCAAGGTCACACTCAGAGGACTGAGGATGTATGACTTCTACGACAAGCTGGTATCCATAGCTCTTCCGAGAGTGAGAGACTTCCGCGGAGTTCCTTCCGAGAGCTTTGACGGCAAAGGCAACTATGCCATGGGCCTCAAGGAGCAGCTCATATTCCCCGAAATCGTATATGACCAGGTGGAAAAGGTAAGAGGCATGGACATCAACATTGTCACAACGGCAAAGACGGACGAAGAAGGCAGAGAACTTCTCAGGCTCCTGGGAATGCCCTTCAAGAAGTGAGGTGAAGCATGGCAAAGAAAGCAATGGTAATGAAACAGCAGAGAACCCCCAAGTATTCCACAAGGGCGTACACAAGGTGCACGCGCTGCGGAAGGCCTCATGCAGTTCTCCGCAAGTACGGCGTTTGCAGAATCTGCTTCCGTGAGCTCGCATACAAGGGCCAGATTCCCGGTGTGAGAAAGGCAAGCTGGTAAGGAGGGCGCACAATGACAGATCCTATAGCAGATATGCTTACACGCATAAGGAACGCCATAATGGCCAAAAAGGACACGGTTGAAATCCCCTCATCAAAGATGAAGGTCCAGATTGCCGAAATACTTCTGGATGAAGGTTACGTCGCCGCTGTGGCTTTTGACGGCGAAGGCATCTCCAAAAAGATAATAATCACCCTCAAATACATCAACAAGCGCGAGTCAGTCATAAACGGATTAAAGCGCGTGTCCAAGCCCGGCCTCCGCATCTATACCGATGTGGAGAACATGCCCAAGGTCCGCGAGGGCCTCGGCACGGCCGTCCTCTCCACCAACAAGGGAGTCATGACGGACAAGCAGGCCAGGGCCAACAACGTAGGCGGCGAAGTGCTGCTCTATGTATGGTAAGGAGGCCGGCATGTCAAGAATAGGCAAAGAGCCTGTGGCAGTTCCCGCAGGCGTGACAGTGACATATGAGAGCGGCCTTCTCACCGTAAAGGGTCCCAAGGGGACGCTTACGCAGCAGATTGCCGGAGACGTGGATTTCCAGATAGAGCCCACGGTCGTGCATGTCCTCAAGCTTAAGGAAACAACGGACGCCAATGCAAAGCACGGCCTGTACCGCGCGCTCCTTCACAACATGGTTGTGGGCGTAACCCAGGGATACACCAAGTCCCTCACCATAGCAGGCGTAGGCTGGAAGGCAGAGCAGCAGGGAGAGAAGGTTGTCATCCGTGTCGGCTATTCCCATCCCGTATACTACACGGCGCCCGAGGGCATAACCCTCGCCGTTCCCGTCCAGACCGAGATCACGGTCTCCGGAATAGACAAGGTGCTTGTAGGCCAGGTTGCAGCGGAAATCAGAAAGATCAGACCCCCGGAGCCCTATCACGGCTACGGCATCTCCTACAAGGGAGAGCACATCGAGCACAAGGAAGGCAAGACCGGAGGCAAGGGCAAGAAGTAATGACTCTTGTACAGCCGGCGGCCGTACAAAAGGCAGCATAAACCGCTTTTTAAAGCGGCCTGCGCGGATTCATCTGCGGCTGCCTGAACACTCGGCCTGCCATAAAGCGCCATCTGGCGCGGCCGGAACGAAGAGTTTGTCCGAGGAGTTATCATGGTTAATAAGATCGATAAGAACACAGAGAGAAAGAGAAGACACGAGAGAGTGCGCAAGAAGATTTCAGGGACCGCTGACTGTCCCAGGCTCTGCGTATTCCGCAGCCTCAACCACATCTATGCGCAGGTCATCGATGACGTGAAGGGAGTTACCCTCTGTGCGGCGTCCACGGTGGAGAAAGAGATAGCAGCCCAGGTTGCAGACCTTTCCAAGTCAGACGCAGCGAAGGTTGTAGGCAAGGCCGTAGGCGAGAGGGCAAAGGCTCTCGGCATTGAGACGGTAGTCTTCGACAGAGGCGGATATGTCTACATGGGACGTGTCCAGGCACTTGCAGACGGCGCTAGAGAAGCCGGTCTTGATTTCTAAGGAGAGCTTGACATGGAAGAGAAAAGAGAAGGAAGAAAGAGAGAGTTCAACAAGAGAAAGCAGGAAGATGACGGGCTTATCAAGAAGACCATCCAGGTTAACAGAGTCAGCAAGACGGTCAAGGGCGGCCGCAATATGAGATTCGCGGCTCTCATCGTTGTGGGAGACGGACAGGGGCACGTAGGAATCGGTTCCGGAAAGAGCCGTGAAGTCCCTGAGGCAATCGAGAAGGCCACAGCCCAGGCCAAGAAGAACATGAAGACGATAAGCATCACAGGCAACACCATTCCCCACACCATAATCGGAAGATTCGGCAAGGGCGCGGTAGTCATGATGCCCGCAGCAGAAGGAACCGGCGTCATAGCCGGCGGACCTGTCCGTGCCGTCATGGAAGCGGCAGGAATCAAGGATGTCAGGACCAAGTCATTCGGAACGACCAACTCCATCAACTGCGTGAAGGCCGCTCTGGAGGGACTGTATGCCCTTAAGTCTCCTGAGCAGGTTGCTGCGGCACGCGGCAAGACAATAGAGGAAATCTTAGGCTAAGGAGGCTCACAATGGTAAAAGTCACACTTATTAAGAGCTCCATAGGCCAGATAGATTCCGTAAAGGCCACTCTTTCAGCACTGGGCCTCCGCAAGATACGCCAGTACGCCATCCTGGAGGAGAACCCCGCCAACATGGGACAGATAAGAAAGGTCTCTCACCTTGTCAAAGTTGAGAAGGTGGAAGGAGAGTAAGCCATGAGAATAGACACAATATCCCCCGCAGAGGGTTCCAGAAAAGAAGTCAAGAGGCTTGGACGCGGAATAGGCTCAGGCCACGGCAAGACAGCCTGCAAGGGCCACAAGGGCCAGTGGGCAAGGTCTGGCGGCGGCGTCCGTCCCGGATTTGAAGGCGGCCAGATGCCCATCGCCCGCCGTACTCCGAAGCGCGGCTTCCACAACAAGTGGGAGAAGAGCTACACCATCGTCAACCTGTCTGCTCTTGCATCCATTCCCGCAGGAACAGTCGTTGACCTTGACTATGTTCTCATGAACGGCCTTGCAAAGCATGTCAAGAAGTCTGTAGGTCTCAAGGTTCTCGGGAACGGAGAGATCGGAACAGCCATCACCGTAAAGGCGGCTAAATTCTCTGAAAGCGCCAAGACGGCCATCGAGAACGCAGGCGGCACAGCTGAAATCATCGAGTGACCCTCCAGGTCTTTTGAGGATGTCATATGTTCGAAACAATAAAGAACTGCTTCAAAGTCAAGGAAATAAGAAAGAAGATCTGGATTACGCTTCTTCTTCTGCTTATATTCAGAATAGGATGCTATATCCCGGTACCCGGCGTAGATCCCACACAGTTCGGTGATGCCATAACGAGCAACACCTTCCTGGATCTCATGTCGTCCATAACAGGCGGGTCGCTTGGCAATGCAACGCTGTTCGCTCTGGGCATAAGCCCGTACATAAACGCGTCCATTATCATGCAGCTGCTCTCTGTGGGCATCCCGGCACTCGAGAGACTTTCAAAGCAGGGTGAAGACGGAAGAAAGAAGATCTCCCAGATTACGAGATGGGTGACCATAGCTCTCGCAATAGCCCAGGCCATAGGCATCATCGTGAACTTCGGCATTCAGAGCGATGCGCTCAACCTCAGTCTGTTCGGCGGCGGCGCAATCGGCCTCATATCCGATACCGGAGCAAAGTGGATGGCCGGCATATTCCTCACCGTTGTCTACACGGCAGGCGCAATGCTTGTTATGTGGATCGGCGAGAGAATCACCGAGTACGGCATCTCCAACGGCATATCCCTTATAATCTTCATAGGCATCCTCTCATCCGCAGGACTTACACTCGTTGACAAGTTCGAGGAAGCAGCAAACGGCAACCCTTCAGTTCTCTGGATAGTTCTTGGATTCGTTATACTGACGATTGTCGAGTTCGGCGCAATCTGTGCGGTCGATCTGTCAGAGAGGCGCATCCAGGTCAACTACGCAAAGCAGGTCAAGGGCAGAAAGATGTACGGCGGCCAGTCCTCCGTCATCCCCATCCGCATTTCCGGATCCGGCGTTATGCCCCTCATCTTCGCCTTCGCGCTTATCTCCTTCCCCAACATGATCATAAGCCTGTTCGTATCCTCAGACAACCCGGCACAGCAGGGAATCACAAACTGGTTCTCCGGCTCATCCCCGTACTGGTACGGACAGCTGATATACATGGTCACACTGTGCCTCCTTATCTTTGCATTCTCGTTCTTCTACTCGTCAATGCAGTTCAATCCGGAGGACGTGTCAAAGACGATTCAGCAGAACGGCGGATTCATACAAGGCATCCGTCCCGGCAAGCCCACCTGTGATTATCTGAAGAAGATCAACAACAGGATAACGCTCTTCGGAGCCATCTACTTAACCCTCGTTGCGTTCATCCCCTCAATCCTTTCCATGATCCTTACGGCCGTGGGAGTGGAGGATGTATCGCTCCTGTCCGTCTTCTCGACAACAGGCATTCTCATAGTTGTCTCCGTTGCCCTGGACCTCCAGAAACAGATGGAGTCACAGCTCATGATGAAGAATTACAAGGGCTTCTTAAAATAATCCGGCAGTATCCCGTGGCCTGCAGACCTTCTCTGCAGGTCCACGGAAACACTTTATATTCACAGCAGGCGTTATAGAGTCTGCAAGGCACCGTCTGTTCCTTCGGAGCAGCCCGGACGGCACCGGACAGCGGGTTACAGCTTAAAGACTGAGACGGCACATGAAAATAGTTCTTCTGGGCGCGCCGGGAGCCGGAAAGGGCACACAGGCAAGCAGAATCACCGCCAGGTACAACACGCTTCACATCTCAACAGGGGATATATTCAGAGCCAACATAAAGGCTGGCACGGAGATAGGAAAGCTTGCGAAGTCCTATATGGATGCAGGCAAGCTGGTTCCGGATGAAGTCACATGCGACATTGTCAAGGACAGGCTCACATGGGACGATGCTCTTGAGGGCTACATGCTGGACGGATTCCCCAGGAACCTGTTCCAGGCCAAAGAGCTGGACAAGTTCGCGGACATAGATGTGTGCCTCAACATAGACGTGGACATAAATCTTCTGATGGACAGGATCTGCGGAAGATGGATGTGCACCTGCGGAGAAAGCTACCATGTATCCATGCTGGGAGAAAGCCGTGTATGCCCCAGGTGCGGAAAGCCCCTCTATCAGAGGGCGGATGACAATCCCGAAACCGTAAAGGCCCGCCTGGACACATACTTTTCCCAGACAGCACCCCTTGTGGACTACTACAGGGAGCAGGGCAAGCTCGTGACGGTAACGTCCGGCGAAGGCTCTCCGGATGATGTGTTCGTGGAAATAGTCAAGGCGTTTGATGAAAGGCATCTGAAATGATATCCATCAAGAGTGACAAAGAGATTGCCCTGATGCGCGAGCCCTGCGCAATCTGCCGTGACACGCTTCTCTTTGTGGAGAAGCAGATACATGCCGGAATGACCACACAGCAGGTGGATGACCTGGTTTACAAGTACATCACATCCTGCGGCGCAGTCCCCACATGCAAAGGATATTACGGCTTCCCCGGAAGCGCGTGCGTGTCCGTGAATGAAGTGGTGGTCCATGGAATCCCCGGAGACAGGGTGATAATGGACGGGGACATAGTTTCCGTGGACATTACAGCAGGCAAGAACGGATACATCGGGGACGCTTGCAGGACATTCTGCATAGGGAACGTAAGCGAGCAGGCAAGAAAGCTCGTGCGTGTCACAGAGGAGTGCTTCTTCATAGGAATGCAGGGCGTAGGCCCCGGGACCCCTCTGTATGACATAAGCGCAGCGGTCCAGAAGCATGCCGAGGAGAACGGATTCGGCGTTGTGCGCGCGTACGTGGGGCACGGCATAGGCAGGGACATGCACGAAGACCCCTCAGTTCCCAACTACGGGAAGAAGGGCACGGGCATGAGGCTGAAGGCTGGCATGACATTCTGTGTGGAGCCCATGATAACGATGGGCGGCTGGCGGACCATAACAGACCGTGAAGACGGCTGGACGGCACGCACCGCTGACTCTTCCTGGGCGGCCCATTACGAGAACACCGTCCTTATAACCCCGGACGGATACGAAATACTGACCCTGTGATATGTGACAGTCCGGACCACGGAACGGCCGGCCCGATGACGCCGGTGTCTGCAGGGACGGAAATGAGAGACATTATGAAAGTGCAAGAGCCGAAGCCCGGAATGCTCTGCGAGAGCACCCAGGGCAGGGACAAGGGCAGCTGTTATGTTATAATGGCAGTCTGCGAGGGAAAAAGAGCCGTCATGGTGGCGGACGGGAGGCTGAAGACAGTCTCATCCCCCAAGACAAAGAATCTTAAGCATGTGTCACTGCTGCCTTTGATGGCCGAGGATATAGCCGAAAGGCTTGCGGACGGCGGAAAGGTCTATGACCATGAAGTCAAGAGGGCCATAAAAGAACTGCGCAAATAAAGCAAAGGAACGTAATCCATGTCAAAAGATGACGTCATTGAAACGGAAGGAAAGGTAATAGAGTGCCTTCCCAACGCAAACTTCAAGGTACAGCTTGCCAACGGGCACGTAATCAACGCATATATCTCCGGGAAGCTCCGCATGAACTACATACGCATCATCGAGGGAGACAACGTCAAGCTTGAGATAAGCCCGTATGACCTCAACCGCGGCAGAATCACCTGGCGCACAAAATAAGCCGCTTCAGGCGCCCAAAAAGTCCGGGCGTGAAATCCGGGCGGCATCCCCGCCCCGCTATTTGGGCGGCAGCAAAATACAGACGGCAGGCGTCAAGGCCTGTAAAGGCCCCAAGCCTTAAAGGAGACAGTTATGAAAGTCAGACCCTCAGTTAAACCCATGTGTGACAAGTGCAAGATAATCAAGAGACACGGGAAAGTCATGGTGATCTGCTCCAAGTACAAGAAGCACAAGCAGCGCCAGGGCTGATCCAGATTCAGCTCCGGACCCCTTCATGCGGGCCGGGGCATATGGCTGTATATGCGCCATATGCGCTGTCCAGGCGCATTCCGGCGCCCCTTAAAGCATGGCTTGGGGGCAGGCCGGCGGATATGGCCAGGCATATTGAAAATAAGCGTCCGGCAAGCCGGTTCCCATTCCAGAAAGAGGGCCGCCGGGCGGATGGATATATATCATTAAATTTATAGAAGGAGTATCTGTATGGCACGAATTGCCGGTGTTGATCTGCCCAGAGAGAAGAGGGTGGAAATCGGACTGACGTACATTTATGGCATTGGACTCACGACATCCAAGAAGATTCTTGCTGATACGGGCGTTAACCCGGATACCAGAGTAAAGGATCTGGACGAGGCCACTGTATCCAAGCTCAGCAAATACATAGATAACAATCTCCATGTAGAAGGCGCTCTCCGCACGGAGGTTTCAATGAATATCAAGCGTCTTATGGAAATAGGATGCTACCGCGGCGTGCGCCACAGAAAGGGTCTCCCTGTACGCGGCCAGTCCACCAAGACAAACGCAAGGACCAGAAAGGGCCCGAGACGTACAGTAGCCAAGAAGAAGGGCGCAAAGTAAGGAGGCAGTATGGCACAGCAGAAGAGACAGGCAAGGGTTAAGCGCAAGGACCTCAAGAAGGTAGACAAAGGCCAGGTCCATATTCACGCATCCTTCAACAATACAATCGTAACAGTCACTGACATGCAGGGCAACGCCATATCCAGCTGCTCCGCCGGAATGCTCAACTTCAGAGGTTCCAGAAAGAGCACGGCATTCGCAGCCCAGCAGGTTGCAGAGAAGGCCGTTACGGCAGCCAAAGACCACGGCCTCCGTTCTGCGGAAGTTTACGTGAAGGGCCCCGGAGCAGGCAGAGAGTCCGCCATAAGAGCCATATCCGCATGCGATGTGGAAATCGTATCCATAGCAGACGTATCCGGCGTAGCTCACAACGGATGCAGGCCGCCCAAGCGCCGCAGAGTATAAGGAGGTAACATATGGCAACATACAGAGAAGCGAAGTGCCGCCTTTGCAGAAGAGAGAACGCAAAGCTCTTCCTCAAGGGAGAGAAGTGCTTTACAGGAAAGTGCCCCTTTGAGAAGAGGCACACGGCTCCCGGCCAGCACGGCGCGGCTGCAGCGAGAAAGAAGACTTCCGAATACGGCAGGCAGTTCAGAGAGAAGCAGAAGGTCAAGA
>JAJPYR010000090.1 GCA_021204825.1 Clostridia bacterium
GCGGAGGTCATCATGGTGGAGGGGTACATGGACACCATATCCCTGTACTCCGCAGGCTTCACAAACGTTGTGGCCAGCATGGGGACCTCGCTTACGCAGGACCAGGCAAGGCTGATCAAGCGCTACTCGGAGAACATTCTCATCTCATATGACGGGGATTCCGCAGGCCAGAGCGCCAATGCAAGGGGCCTGGAGATACTGCAGGATGAGGGGCTCACTGTAAAGGTGGTCTCCCTGCCGGAAGGGATGGACCCGGATGACGTCATAAAAAAGCAGGGGAATGAAGGGTATCAGGCCTGTCTGGACGCCGCCCTGCCCTTAATAGACTTCCGCCTCAAGTTCGCAGAACGGGGCCTGGATCTTTCCAAGGCCGTGGACAGAAGGAAGTACATCCAGGCGGCCCTCCGCATAGTGAAGGGAGAAAAGAGTGACTCCACGCAGGAAGACCTTTTGAAGACCATCCGGGACAGGACAGGCACCAGCCTGCAGGCCTTGAAGGATGAGCTTGGCAAGGTGGACTTAAGCGTTGCCCCGGAGCCGGAAAAGGCCCCTGCAGATGCCGGCACGGACACGGAAAGGGCAGAGATGATGCGCCAGTGGAACTCAAAGGAGACCAAGGCATCCCGCTTCGTCGCCGCGGCATATCTCTTCGGGGCAAAGTGCGCGGAGGGCACGGACATATCCTCCGTCCCTGTGTTCAATGACCTCCACAAGATCATAATCTCATACGTCAGAAACTGTCTGGAAGACGGGGAAAGGCCCCGCCCCGGAGACCTCATCTCCAGTTACGGCGTCCAGGAGGCACATATGTCCTCCGCGGACGCAAAGGATTTGGGGATGGAAGGATATGAGATGTGGAGAGTGGCGGCACTGGGAGAGGGGGACAGCCTATCAGGCCCCGTGGCGGACAAGTACTTCCAGGACTGCGTGTATACTCTTCGCATGAAGAAGCTCAAGGATGAGCGGGACAGGTATGACAAGCTCTGCAAGGCGGAGACGGATCCGGACAGAAAGAGGGCATACCTTACGCAGTACCAGAGCGCTTTGAAGGCCGTAAAGGACCTTGCAAAGCAGGCAAAGGACTCAAAGCTGACGGAGATACGCCCGGACAGGGACGGCAGTGCATGATGCATTGGGCCGGACCTTAAAAGGCATCATATATGCACCAAATACAGTTACAGACAGGCCGCTCGTTCACGGGGGCCTGAGAGAGGACAATAATGAACCTTACAGATGAAAAGCTGAACGAAATCGTGAAGCAGATCATTGACGGCTATGAGACCAAAGGGTCCATAACCACAAATGCGCTTTGCGACATCATGGAGAAGTATGAGACTACTCCGGCGCAGATGGATTTCGTGTACAAGTCCATAGCAGACGCCCACATCCAGATTGTGGACGAGGCGGAAAGGGACAGGGAGCTGTATGAGCAGGCCCTCTCGGACGTGGGCCTGGATGATCCCGTCAAGATGTACTTGAAGGACATCGGCCGTGTGCCCCTTCTCACCGCAGAGGATGAGATAGAGCTTGCAAAGCGCATGCAGAACGGGGATGAGGAAGCCAAGAAGAAGCTCTGCGAGGCAAACCTGCGCCTTGTTGTCTCCATTGCGAAGAGATATGTGGGCCGCGGAATGCTGTTCCTGGACCTTATACAGGAAGGGAACCTGGGGCTTATAAAGGCCGTGGAGAAGTTCGATTACCAGAAGGGCTTCAAGTTCTCCACATACGCCACATGGTGGATACGCCAGGCCATAACAAGGGCCATCGCAGACCAGGCCCGCACCATCCGCATACCCGTTCATATGGTTGAGACCATAAACAAGCTCACACGTGTCTCCAGGCTCCTTCTCCAGAAGCTCGGCCGTGAGCCTACCCCTGCCGAGATAGGCGAGGAGATGGGACTTACGGAAGAGCGCGTCCGCGAGATACAGAAGATTGCCCAGGACCCCGTCTCCCTGGAGACTCCCATAGGCGAGGAAGAGGACTCACACCTTGGAGACTTCCTTGAAGACGAGAACGCCGAGACCCCTTCGGACACCGTATCATCCTCCATGCTCAAGGAGACCCTTCTCCGTGTCCTCAACACCCTCACTCCCCGTGAGGAGAAGGTGCTGCGCCTCAGATACGGCGTGGATGACGGCCGTCCCCGCACCCTTGAGGAAGTGGGCCGCGAGTTCAACGTAACCCGTGAGCGCATCCGCCAGATAGAGGCAAAGGCTCTCCGCAAGCTCCGCCATCCGTCCAGGTCCAAGCAGCTCAAGGATTACCTGGACACCTGATTTCATCTCACAGGCCGCTGCGCATCCCGCGCGCCGGAACAGCCAAATATTTCAGCACCGGAGGCCTGCTTTCGGGCAGCCTTTGGGCGCCTAAAAACGCGCATAAGTCTCATAAACGCCACTTTGGAGCCGCATGACAAACAGCCGCATAGACCTTCTAACCGCATATCTGGATCCCTGCGATGTGTTCGCGGACATAGGCTGTGACCATGCCCTCTGCACAAAGCATATGCTGGATACGGGCAAGTGCAGGGCGGCAATCGCCACGGACATAAGTGACAAGTGCCTGCAAAAGGCACGGGACCTTCTGGCGGATTATGCCGCTTTGGGCCGCTGCAGCTTCATATGCACGGACGGCCTGGACGGTGTCCCGGACGCGGATGAAGTGCTCATTGCCGGCATGGGCGGCGAGGAGATGGCCAGAATTCTGGAGCGCAGGATACCTCATAAGTTTGTTCTGCAGCCCATGCGGAACGTCTCTAAAGTGCGCATAACCCTTATAAGCCACGGCGCCTGTATAACGCAGGACACGGTTTTCAGGGCAGACGGATTCTATTACGTCCTATTAAAGGGCCTTTCCGCGGAAAGCTTTGCAGGCCATGCGGAAGAGTACACGCCCCTGGAGACAGAGTACGGCAAGGAGTACAGGAGTGCTGCGGTGCAGGAATACCTTGCGTATGAGCTGGACAAAAAGCTCAGGTACGCAGAGCAGATTGAAGCTCCAAGAGAGCAGGACAGAATCTGGAAAGACATAAGGCTTTTGAAGGAAGCTTTGGGATATACATCATGACATTACAGGAATTGCTTGGCAAACTGGAGGAATACGCACCTTTGCGGCTCTCCGCAGATTACTGCAGGGCGTACGGCGCATATGACAACAGCGGGATAATTGTAGACTCCGGGAAGGACGTGAACGGCATAATGTTTGCCCTGGACCTCAACACGGATGTCATAAAGGCGGCAAGGGAGAAGGGGTACAGCACGATAGTGACCCATCACCCCGCCATATACGGCGCCATACTGCACGTGGACTCAACGCCCGGCGCGGATACGCAGGCCATATATGAGTGCGCCCGCAACGGTCTCTCTGTCATATCCATGCATCTCAACCTGGACATAACCCCGGGAGGGATAGACGAGTCCCTTATGGAAGCCTGCGGCGGAAGGAAGCTCCTTGCAGTGCAGGAACAGGTGGAAGGCGGCGCGTACGGAAGGGTGTACTCCGTGCAGGACAGACCCTTCAGGGCATACTTTGCGGAGGTTAAGGCAGCCCTCGGGGCAGAGCACATACTGGCCTTCGGAGACATGGACAGGATTGTGAGAAGGACGGCGTCCTTCTGCGGAGCGGGATGCTCGGACGGGGCAATAGACTTCGCGTGGAAGCAGGGCGCGGATGTCTTCGTGTCCTCGGACATGAAGCATCACCAGATCACATCAATACTCAACAAGGGCATGTGCATCATAGTGCCCACACACTATGCAGCGGAGCTGTATGGATTCAGAAAATTCGCGAAGGCGGCAGGCGCAAAGGCCGGGGTGCCTTCGGACATATACTGCGACAGCAGAATAGTTTAGACAGGAGTGATTTTATATGTCACAGATAGAGAACCTCTTGAAGTATCAGCAGGTGGATGAGAAGCTTCTGGCCATAGAGAAGGAAGTGGCGGGCTCACAGGAAAGGAAGAACTACATAACCACAAAGAACTTCTTAACCCAGGCGCCGGACAAGCTTGCGGCCTATGAGGCAAAGGCGCAGAGGATGGAGTCCCAGGTTGCAGCCCTGGAAAAGACGTACAACGAGCTTGCGGAGACCCTTGAGGACTTCAACAACATAGATGAGCTCATAGAGGAAGGCGGGGACATTGCCTTCTACAAGAAGAACGTGCTGCAGATAATGGACCAGCTGCGCAACATCAAGAATGAGATAGCCTCCATGCAGAAGTCAATAGAGGCCGCCGGCAAGGAGTACCAGGAGTTCAAGAAGAAGACCATCCAGATGCAGAACCTGTACAACAATGAATACCAGCCCAAGTACAAGGCGTACAAGAACGCCAGGAACGAGGAGATGAAGGTTATAAAGGACCAGCTGGATGAGATAGCCAAGACCATAGACCCTGTGGGAATGAAGAAGTACATGGAGAGGCGCAATGAGCGCATCTTCCCTGTCCTCTGCCCCATAAAGGTGGTGAACAAGGAGCCGCGCTGCTCCAAGTGCGGCATGGGCTTCCCCATATCTTCCCTGGAGAAGATCAAGTCAGGCGGCGTTGTGGAGTGCGATTACTGCCGCAGAATACTGTACACGGAGTAGCCTCCGCCCCGTCCGGCCCTGTCCGGGCTTTCATGCGCGGGCGTATGCATTTATGCACGAAAAGCCCGCAACGCACCCGTGAGAATCCTGCCTGCAGCCCCCTTTTCGCCGCAGGCAAGGCCTTTTCAGGAGCAGGGCGGAATGCAAAAGCGGCACATATGTTTTCAGTCTGTGCACTTTTCTCCGTCCGGACGCCGGGCTCCGGCATCGGCAACGGAGGGCGCAAACAGGAAGACAGGAAGCAGTATTGTGCAATGTGCCTAAATATAATTGTGCATTTTGCACAAACAATAAACATTTGACTTGAATTTTTTTAGCGGGAGTGCTAACTTAACTGTCATCCAAGAAAGACGTCTGTGCGGAGGGAAATCTGTACAGTATCATAAGGGGAAAAAACAGGTTCGGCTTCCGGCCGGACTTATTTTTTTTGTCTGCATAAATCTGTGCCGTGACAGACCATAAAAGCCGTCCTTTCCGTGCCTGTGCAGGGCACATCCGGGACACCCGCCAAGTGAGCGTTCATATGCCGGCAGACATGGACACCTTAAACATGCAGGCTCTTATTAAGGCCACGGAAAACACGGATACGGAGGAACTGTTCCGGCGCGGAGAAGAGTACTGCAGCCATGAGAGTTACAGCTCTGCCGTGAACATGTACAGGGCTGCGGCCTGGAGGCATCATGCGCTTGCGCAGGCCAGGCTGGGGGATGCATATCTCAACGGAAAGGGCGTGGCAAAAAATTATGCCAGCGCATTCAAATGGTATCTGCAATCCGCCAGGCAGGGATGCCCCTATGGATGCATGAGGCTTGCATACTGTTACAGAAACAGCATAGGGTGCGAAAGGGATTATGACAAGTCCTTCAGGCTGGACATGTATGCGGCAGCGCACGGAATCGGCGATGCCCAGGAGGCTGTGGGGGACTGCTATTTTTATGGCATCAGAGGGCAGAAAAAGAACCCGGGTTTTGCTTTCCGCCGGTACAGGAAAGCCGTGGACAGCGGTGCAAAGGGCGCCCTCTGCAATCTGGGGTGCTGTTATGAATTCGGCACAGGAACAGAGGTCAACGTGCAGGAGGCGTTCAGCTGTTTTGCAGAGGGTGCAAGGCTTGGGGATCCGGTATGCGCCACCAATGCAGGGAATCATTATTATTACGGAGACTGCACAAAAAAAGACTCGGCAAGGCGTTAAAATGCTTCAGATACGGAGCCGCACACAAAGTGCCGCACGCAGAGTACAGGCTTGGCTGTATGTATGAGTACGGCGAAGGAGTCCGGGAAAGAGGCGGCACTGCCCTGAAGTCCGGGCACGGCAATGCATATTCAATGCATGAGCCGGGCTTAATGTATTATTACGGCTGGGGTGTCACGCAAAGCAAAGCCGCAGCGTACAGACGGGCTGTCAAAGCAAGGAACAGCGGATGTGAGTTCGCACAGGACCTTTTTGACTTGCTTGAAAACTGAAGATGATGGTCTTAAGACGGCATGGAAGAGCTTATAAAGCGTCATAAGTGCCTTTTAACGCCCACAGGGGAGAACATTATGGCTTTGGATTTTGAACTTCTGCGCAGGGCAAACGCAGGGGATGCGGAATCCCAGTATCTGCTCGCGGAGCATTATTATTTCGGCTTTGACAGCGGAGTGCCCAATTACAAAAAGGCCTTCAAGTGGTATAAAAAGGCTGCGGAGCAGGGGCATGACCTGTCCCAGGCGTATCTGGGAGACCTGTATTTCAGAGGGGTCGGAACGGAGCAGAGCTATGATGAGGCATACAAATGGCACAGGAAATCCGCTTTGCAGAAATGTCCGTACGGATGCTCCAGGCTTGCTTTTTACTACCGTACCGGAACGATAGTTGAACGGGATTATGGCATAATGTTCAAGCTGGACATGTATGCTGCGGAGCATGGGGAGGCAGAATCCATGCATGAAGTGGCGGATTGCTATTATTTCGGCTTCAGAGAACAGGAAAAGAACATGGAGCTTGCATTCAAGTGGTACAAAAATGCTGTGGAGAACGGGGATGAGAGCGCCTTGTGCGGCCTTGGATGCTGTTATGATGACAGCTCAGTAACAGAGCATAATCCTGCGGAAGCATACAACTGTTTCCTGCGTGGTGCGAGACAGGGGAATCCGGTATGCGCAACAAATCTGGGCAACCATTATTATTTCGGAAACGGGACACGGGAAAACCGCTCCAGGGCCTTGAAATGTTACAGGTATGGCGCGGAGAATCATGTGGTGCATGCGCAGTACATGCTGGGCCAGATGTATGAGTCCGGCATAGCCGTAACGCAAGATTATGATATGGCAATGAAGCTGTACAAGCAGGCTGCCCGCCAGGGAGAGTCATATGCTATGTATCAGATAGCCTGGATGTATTACTACGGCTGCGGAGTGGAACCCAGCAGAGCCAATGCTAGGAGATGGCTGAATAAAGCAAGGGACTATGGCTGTGATATCGTTCAGTACCTGTATGACATCATGGACAAAGACAAACAGGCATAACCTGCTTGATAAAGGCTGAAGACACTCGTCTTCAAAGGATCCGGGAGCATCAGAAAGCTCCGTAAACGGTGAATACAACCTACAAAAGGGAGACAGCATATGGCAGTGGATTTTGAACTTCTGCGCAGGGCAAACGCAGGGGAGGCAAACGCCCAGTTCATGATTGCAGGGTATTGCTGCGCTGGGCTGGATGACGCACCCAATTATGCGGAAGGATACAAGTGGTACAGGAAGGCTGCGGGCCAGGGGCATGACCTTGCGCAGGCATGCCTGGGAGACTTATATTTCAAGGGCCTCGGCATAAAGCAGAGCTATGAGGAGGCATTCAAGTGGTACAAGAAGGCCGCGGAGCATCCCCACTGTGATTACGGCTGCCTGAAGTACGGCTTCTGCCTTCTGTACGGCGTGGGATGCAGGAAGGATCCGGGAAAGGCGGTAAGATATCTCAACAAGGCAGCAAGGACCCAGCCGGAGGCTGCGGTGCATCTTGCCGGCTGCTATATAAACGGCACCGGGACCCGCCCGGACCCGGAAAAGGCGTTTGAGTATGCCGCTGTGGCCGTGGAGCACAAGTATCCGGGCTCATGGAGCCTGTACGGATACTGCTACATGACCGGCTTCGGGACGGAGCCGGATGCGGGGAAGGCCGTCTCCCTGTACAAGGAAGGTGTTGCGGAAGGAGACTGGCAGGCCATGTATGACCTCGGTGTGGCATACCTTAAGGGCAACGGCGCGGAGCAGGATTTCAAGGAGGCCGCAAGGCTGTTCCAGGTGCCTGCGGACAAGGGGCATCCGGGTGCCCAGTCCGCTTTGGGCCACCTGTATGAGTCCGGGACCGGAGTGCGCAAAAACTGCAAGACGGCGGCCGCCTGGTACCGGAAGGCTGCAGACCAGGGGAACCCCTCTGCCATCTGCAGCCTGGCGGAAATGTACATAGACGGGCGCGGGGTCCAGAAGGACACTGAACTGGGTATCCGCATGCTTAAAGACGCCAGGGACGCAGGCATGCAGGAGGCTGCGGATGTGCTCAGTTCCCTGGGAGCGGACCCGGACAGAAAGGATACATGAGCGGGCGGAAAAAGCCGCTGGCAGGAAATGCACGGCAGAAGGAGCCTGAAGGCATAAGGCGCAGTGTGGCGTTTTGATGCTGCCGCACTGGAAGGATACGGAGAGAAAACATGGCATTTGAACCAGAAGAGCTGGAAATGATGCGCAAGGCAGACGCAGGTGATGCAGAAGCCCAGTTCATGCTTGGGTTTTATTACCAGTTTGGCATTTTTGACGGCTGTCCGGATGACAGCAAGGCCCTGAAGTGGTACAGAAAATCTGCGGAACAGGGGAATACGAAGGCGCAGGAACGTCTGGGAGACATCTATTTAAGAGGGGATGGCATAAAGCGGGACTTCGAAGAGGCATACAAATGGCTCTGGAGGGCAGTGCAGCACCCGGACTGTGATGATTACGGCTATATGGAGTATGGTTCCTGCCTGCTGTACGGCTTTGGCTGTGCAAAAGACCCGGACAAGGCCTTTCCGTATTTATGCAAGGCCGTAAGGAGCCAGAAGGATGCCCTTACTCTCATTGCGGAATGCTATATGAACGGATACGGAACTCCAAAGAACGTCAAAAAGGCATGCGAGTGCTATGAGAAGGCCATATCAGAGGGTGTGGTGGGCTCATGGAACGCATATGCATACTGGTACTCGGAAGGCATAGGAGTCAGGAAGGATCTGGCGAAGGCCTTTGCAATACACAAGGCCGGCGCCGAAGCCGGGGATGTCCAATCCCTGTACGGACTGGGCCTTTGCTATCACAAAGGCTGGGGCACGGAGATAAATTACAGGGAAGCGGCCAAGTGGTACAGGAAGGCGGCTGAGCAGGGATTTGCTTTGGCTCAGTGCAATCTGGGCTGCCTGTATGAGACCGGCGGATACGGAATCCAGAAAAATGCGAAGACGGCAGCCGGCTGGTTCAAGAAGGCGCATGCCCAGGGAGAGGGGTTGGCAACCTGTAAACTGGCTTTGATGTACATAACAGGCAACGGCGTTCCAAAGAACGCGGAACTGGGTCTGAATATGCTGTTTGAAGCCAGCTCTGCAGGAGTTCCGGAAGCGACCCAGGCAATCAGCCTGATTCTTGAAGATCTTGGGCTTCCTCATTCCTGAGCAGGCAAATCGCATCCGGATGCAATACGCAGATGTGCCGCATCGCTTTAACCGGAAGCAGGACAGACAGGCGGATGCCGGAACAGCAATAAAGAAGATAAGGCCCGTCCGTAAAGCATGGACGGGATTACAGGGGATATTATGACAGAAGAAACGTTGAAGGAAAGGCTTAAGAGAATAGTCAAGAACACGACAACGGACGAATCGCCGCAGATATGCAGCCTTTTGAGATGGGAGATAGACAGGGATTTCGAGTACCTCCGCGGGTCTGCAATGGAATACGTGTACAACTTTGAGAGGCTGGACCCTGCGGCTCCGTTTGCGCCTCTTGTGGCGGAGTTCATAGAAGAGGTCCTCACAGAGGAGATGGAAAACGGCAACGCAGACGCAGCCTGCGACTTAGGCTCATTCTATTACACCGGCCGCATAGGGGAGCAGAACTTCGCAATGGCCGTGGAGCTGTACAAAAGAGCGGCGGACATGGGCTCCCGGCAGGCCAATGAGAACCTCGGGTACTGCTATTATTACGGCAGGGACATCCCCAGGGATTATGAAAAGGCCTACTTCTGCTTCGTGAAGGGCGCCCTGGACAACCATCCCATATCCATGTACAAGATAGGGGACATGTACAGGAACGGGTATTTCGTGTCAAAGGACGAGAACGAGGCCTTCCAGATATACCGGGAGTGCTGGAACATCATAAGGGGGGACAAGCATTACATCAAGTCCTGCGGCGCGGACATCTACATGCGCCTTGCGGAGTGCTACGCGAAGGGCACCGGGACCAGGCAGAACCTTAAGAAGGCTTTGAAGTTCTACCAGCGTGCAGAGCGGCTCTTCTATGACCGTCTCCTTGAAGGGGACTTCATGATAAAGCACAACTACAAGCACTGCATCCAGGAGCAGGACAAGCTTCGCAAGGTGCTTCAGGCAGAGATTCCCCAGTGGACAGGCTTTGAGGAAGACCCCTCCAACATACCCGCGGATGAGGAGATCCGTGTGGCAGAGCCGGCCCCTGCCCCGTCCGAAGGCCCTTATACAGAGGATGACCCGGATGAGGATTATGCCGTCCCGGATGATGAAGACGGCACGAATCTGCCCAACTAAGCACCGGTGCGGCTTTTTGCCTGCAGTCCGGGATACAATGTCCCTGCACAAAGCATAAGGGGGTGGAGACATGGCAATAAAGGCGGTGCAGCAGTTTCATTTAAGGACAAGGCTCAATACGGAGAAAGAGGCCATGGACGTCATGGCCAAAATGAAAGAGGCCGGATATGAAGGCCTGGAGCTTTGCTGGTTCATGATGCATCCCACATCTGTCTTCTACAGGCTGGGGCTTAAGCTTTCCGGCTGCGCCATAGGCACATGCGGCAGGCTGGACTGGGGCAGGCTCACCAGGGAGGCCGGCCTGCAGGTGCCCGGCATACTGCAGGATTTCAAGGGCATAGAGGACAACCTCGATAAGACGGCGGAGGAGGCCATCTCTCTCGGGGCGAAGTACATAACCCTTTCCAGCGCCTGCCCGTATGACTTCTCCTCATCCGGAGCCGTAAAGGCCCTTGCAGACAGGCTCAACAGGTCCGGCGAGAGATTCAGGCAGTACGGCCTGCAGCTTCTCTTTCACAACCACAGCGCGGAGTTCCTGCACACGGACGAGGGCATAAGCGCATACCGGACCGTTATGGAGAACACAGACCCGTCCCTTGTGGGCTTTGAGCTGGACGCATACTGGGCGGTAACAGCGGGAGCGGACCCGCTGCAGCTCATGGATGACCTCGGGAACAGGCTTAAGCTCTTCCAGGTGAATGACAAGTGCAGCCATATAAAGGGCAAATGCTCAAACTCCAACATACCCCACGGAGACACAGAGCTTGGCACCGGCAACATGAACCTGGAGCCCATGATACGCAAGGCCATATCCCTTGGCGTGGATGCCGTAATCCTTGAAGCGGACAGGGGATGGACAGACGGGGACTCTGTAAAGAGCATGCAGATAAGCGGGGAGTACCTTAAGAAGATATTCTGATTCAGCACCGGAACGTTTACACAGGCTGCGGCTGAGTTTACCGATTATAAATCATAAGCCCTTGATTTTAAGAGCCGTGTATGATAGGATGTTTAAGATGATGAGTGCATTTTGTGATCTGAAGCCGCTTCATAGGAGGTTGAACAATGGATGAGAATTTAAAAGCGAGTATTCCTGTTGGCATAGAAGACTATACGGAACTCGTGACTAAATTCCACTTTATTGATAAGACTCTTCTCATTAAAGAGATGGTTGACAATCCGACGAAGGTATATCTTTTGACCAGACCCAGGCGTTTTGGCAAGACGCTCAATTTAAGCATGCTCAAGACCTTCTATGAGAAGACCACAGAAGATACATCCGTTTATTTCAAGGATATGAAGATATGGCAGTGCGGGGACAAATATACATCCAGGCAAGGGAAGTATCCGGTCATATTTTTTACTTTTAAGAATGTCAAGGCAGACACATGGGCGACATCTTATTCTAAATTCAAATCAATGATTGCCGGTGAGTATGCAAGGCATGCAGAATTGCTTGGTAGTGACAAACTCAATTCCGTTGATGCCGACAGACTGGAAAGGATAATGAACCTTACAGCTGATCGCGGTGAATACGAGTTGTCTCTTCTGTACCTGTCTGAAATGCTCAGGAAGCATCATGGGGTATGTCCTATTATACTTATTGACGAGTATGACGCTCCAGTTCAATACGGATACGAAAATGGATATTATGATGATGTGATTTCATTTATCAGCGGATTGTTTACAGCAGGCTTAAAGACCAATTTTAATCTTGAGTTTGCGGTTTTAACCGGAGTACTGAGAATTTCCAAGGCTAGTTTGTTCAGTGATTTAAACAATATTCAAGTATACTCTACTCAGGACCAATTGTTCAGTGAATATTTTGGCTTTACAAGGGAAGAAGTAAAGGATTTGCTTGCCTATTATGGCGGCGATGATAAGTTTGAGGAAGTTTGCAGATGGTATGACGGATACATGTTTGGGCAGACAGAAATTTTCAATCCGTGGTCTGTCCTTAAGTATATCCAGGAGGGATTTGTACCGAAGGAATACTGGCTTAAGACATCAAGGAACTCTTTGCTTGGCCAGCTTTTGAAGAATCTGAGTCCGGATGTGGATGCCAAATTTTCGCTTCTTCTCAAAGGGGAAGCTGTTACTGCAAGTATTAATGAGGAGTTGACATACCCTGAACTGAGAGGTGACTGCGAGAATGTCTTCACTTTGTTGCTCTTTTCCGGATATTTGAAGTCTCTGGGGAAGAATACAGACTACATTAGTATGTATAAAGTCTTTGATGAAGATGATGATTCTGAAGACAACAGTGTTGAGGATGGCTGCCGCATATTCGGGGAGAACGATGAGGAAGGTGAATATCACTATCTGGCGATTCCAAACAGGGAAGTCCGTAAAGCTTTTAAATCAGAGATTGTCAGTAAAGTCCGCGTAAACGGATATGAGTTCAATAAGGTATGGAGCAGCATAGAGACCTTTGACGAGAACAAGATGGAGGAAGGCCTTCATGAGTTCGTTGAAGAGCTGTTACGTAATAGGAATTCTCCGTATGAATTCTATTATGAGGGACTGCTAGCATGTCTCTGCAAGTATAAGAGCAAGGATTACTATATCAATCCCGAGCAGGAGTCTGGAGCCGGTCGTGTGGACATAAGTCTTGAGCCCAGACATAAGGGTGATCCCGGCATAATCTTTGAGCTTAAGAGCATCAAAAGGAGTGATACTAAACTGGATCCCACTGATGAGTCGCAGCATGGCGAAATTCTTAATATGCTTAAGGGTGAGGCAGATGTTGCTGTCAGACAGATTATAAGGAAAAAGTACGATACTGTCCTTACACGCCGAGGCATTAACGATGTTGTAAAGATAGGATTGGCCTTTATGGGCGATCTTGTAAGAGTATCAGTAGCCAGATAGTAAGATGCTTGCAAAGCAGAACATAAGACAGCAAAACACCCGGCACATTACAGTGCCGGGTGTTTGAGTTCTGCTGCCGCCTGCAGGACGGCGGCAATGTCCGCGTCCATGCATATGGCCTTGGGAGAGACCCAGTCCGGGACCCCGGCTTCGCCAAGGTTAATGGTCAGAAAGCGCGCATCCGGGAAGGATGCCGTCATGCGCCAGAACGGGACCTTTATGATCCCCGGCGTGTTGTATCCCACACCAAGCTCCAGGAACAGCAGTCTTCGCTTTTTGCGGCTCTCTATGTACGTCTCGTACCTTCCGCAGGCCTCTTTCCAGCCCTTGTCCTCCACAAACCTGTCATCCCCCCTGAGGTTCATGGTCATCTCCCTGCCGCAGCAAGGGCAGCGTGGTATGAGCTCCGCATCTGTCTGCATCCGCACAGGGCGTCCCTCACGCTCCTGCAGTGAGCCGTTCTCCGCTATGTCATACCCCTGGGAAAAAAGCATCTGCGCAATCACGTTTTTGTTGTCATAAGTCAGCTTTTTGCAGGGCTTGGAGCACTGGAACAGGCCAAAATCCCCCTGCGTGTAGAAGAGGCGCTCCTTAGGGAAGCCGCTTTTTTGGAAACAGTGGTCCACGTTTGTGGTAATCACGAAGAAGTCCTTGTCCTCCAGGACGGAGAGAAGGTTGGCATACGCCTTGCCGGGTATGTTCATGTAGCGGTTGATCCATATGAACCGGCTCATGTATGCCCACTGTTCCTCCGTGGATTCAAAGGCATTGAAGCCCCCGGAGTACATGTCATGGAAGCCGTACTTTTTCTCAAAATCCGCAAAGTACTCCCTGAACCTTACCCCTGCGTATGTGAAGCCTGCGGCCGAGGACATGCCTGCCCCGGCGCCCGCAATAACGGCATCCGCCCGCCGGATTTCCTCCAGCAGAACGGAGGCCCGCTCTTCATTTGTATGAGATACAATGTCCTGCATATCAGCACCTGTCTGCATATCTGGATGCGCATACATTATAGCCGCAGTTTGTGCAGATTGCAAGACACCCGTAAGGCGGCAAAGGGCCCGGGAGGGGCCAGGTATGGGAAGGCAAATATTGAGAGTATGTGGAAGATATTAGACAGAGTGTCGCAAAACGGCTCTTGACGCTTTCCGTGCATTACATTATAATGTTATGTGCGCCATAGGGGTGTGAGAGAGCGGAATTTCTGAGGAGATACGGAATGAAAGTGCTTATGATAAACGGCAGCCCGCATGAGAAGGGCTGCACCAATGCGGCATTGAAGATAATAGCCAAAGAGCTGGAAGAGCAGGGAATAGAGAGCGAGATTGTATGGATCGGAACGAGTGCTGTGCACAGCTGCACGGGCTGCGGATTCTGCAATACGAAGGGATACTGCGTGTTTTCAGATGACGTCATGAACGGCATAGGGGACAGGGTTAAGAATGCGGACGGCTACATCTTCGGCTCCCCGGTGCATTACGCGTCCCCTGCGGGCAGCATGATAGCTTTAATGGACCGCCTGTTCTGGTGTTACGGCTCATACATGAAGTACAAGCCCGCAGCCGCCATAGTATCTGCGCGCAGAGCCGGAACCACGGCCTCCTGTGACGTCATGAACAAGTACTTCGGCATAAACAGCATGATACAGGTTCCCTCTACATACTGGAACATGGTGCACGGCTCTATGCCCAAGGATGTGGCAAAGGATGCGGAAGGCGTATCCATAATGAAGGCAATAGGCTCCAACATGGCCTGGCTTTTAAAGGTTCTGGATTCCGTAAAGGGCACGGACCTGGAAAGGCCTGTGGAAGTTCCCAAAGCCAGGACAAACTTCATCCGTTAAATTCATGGAACAGCACCGGCCTTTTGGCGGCCGGAGGTATTCATATATGGCAGCGGGACAGGGGGCCATTCTGGGCGCCCTGTGCGGAAGACCCCGGCAGCCGTTTTGTGGCTGTCATGCAGGAAAAGTATGAAGCTTATTACTTTCACTGTGCCCTGTTACAACTCACAGGACTACATGGACAAGTGCATAGAGAGCCTTTTGAAGGCCGGCCCGGACGCCGAGATCCTTCTTGTGGATGACGGCTCCAGGGACAGGACCCCTGAGATAGCGGACGCATATGCTGCAAAGTACCCGGACATCATAAAGGCCATACACAAGCCCAACGGGGGCCACGGGTCCGGCGTTAACGCAGGAGTTCATGCAGCAGAGGGGCTGTATTTCAAGGTGGTGGACTCGGATGACTGGCTGGATGAAGATGCTTTGGGGCAGCTCATGGACACCATACGGCAGCATCTTGCGGAGGACCATCTTCCGGACATGTACATCTGCAACTTCATCTATTTCCACGCGGCAGACAACACGCAGCACGTGAGCAAGTACACCAGCAAGATGAACGTGGGGGATGTGGACTGGAAGAAGGTGAAGGCCTTCCATTATTCCCACACGCTCATGATGCATGCCCTCATATACCGCACTTCCACGCTCCGCAAAAACTACATAGAGCTGCCGGAGCACACCTTCTACGTGGACAACGTATACGCATACGCGCCGCTCAGCGACATGCTCAAAGCCTACTACCTGGACGCGGACCTTTACTATTATTATATAGGGCGCGAGGGGCAGAGCATCAACATAGACACGGCCATGAAGCGCTACAAGCAGCAGCTTCTCGTAATGCAGATGATGGTCGCAGCCCACCGTTACGAGGACCTCAAAGTCCTTCCAAAGGGCCTCAGGCGCTACATGTTCCATTACCTTGACGCCATCATGATGAACACCCTCATGTTTGCCTGCGGCACCTTCTCAAAGGAGCGCAAGAAGGACGTAAAGGACATGTGGCGCCAAATGAAGGAGACGGACAAAAAGCTTTACCGGCACCTGAGATACCGCAGCTATGCCACCGTTGTAGCCTTCATCCCGTACCGTCTCAGGCCTTCCATCATGATGTGGGCATACAAGATAATCTGCAAGAGGGACAAGCTCGGCTGAAGGCATCGCATAAACGCACTCAAAAAAGGGACAGGGTGGACCTGCCCTTTTTCTGTTGGCTGTTTTTGCTTTTAACCCGCTATAAGTCACCCGTTCTGTTCCGGGAAGCGCTTCTTGGCGGTGTAGTTGCCTTCATTCACACAGACCTTCATCACGCATACCCGGCTTGTTGCCGCACAGGTTTCCGCAGAGTAGCCGGATACGCCGCAGTGGTCCAGAATGAGCTGCAGGCCGTGGATCTTTTCCTCCGGGGTCTCAGTCTCGGCAAGAAAGCCTGTGCCCATGTAACTCTCGTAGTCTGCCGTAATGCTGTGACCGGTGTCTTTGTACCCGTTGAGGATGTCTATCTCCACGGTCACAACTTTCTGCCCGTCATGGAACAGGTCCATCTTCCTGCCCTCATGGGCGCAGTGGAAGTAGAAAATGAACCCGCTGCCTCTCCGCTCAAAGCCGTAGGACAAGGGCACTATGTACGGCTGCATCATGTCATCTGAGGAAGCAAGCCCCAGGTGCATCACCTGCGCCCTTCTAAGGATGTCTTCTATCGCGTCTATGTCCTTTATTTCCCTCTGCGCCTGTCTCATATGCGGCCTCCGTATGTGCGTTAAACTGCGTGCGTATTATAGCTTTGCGGCAAAGGGATGTCAAGAAAAGGCCAAAATGACATAGACATACCTTTTCTGTTGTGGTATCATTTCATCTGAAAATGAAGGCAAAAGCCTGCATGTCCGCAGGGAAAGGAGCTTGGTATGAGACAGTTAGTGCTTAAGACCAATATACAGAAGTACGGTACGGTGAAGGAGTTCGTTTCAGAGCTTCAAATCGGGAAGGAAGACCTCGTTGTAACCAACAAGCGGATGTACGGGGATATATTCGCAGGGTGCGAAGAGAAGCCGCAGGCACTCTTCCGGGATGACTTCGGAGGCGGAGAGCCAACGGATGTGATGGTGGAGGCCCTTCTTCAGAAGGTCTCCGGCATGGAGTTCAAGAGGATCATAGGCATTGGCGGCGGGGCCGTAATGGACATCACAAAGATTCTGGCAGTATCCTGCGGCAAGCCTTTGCAGTGGATGTATGACAACAAGGAAAAGCTCGTAAAGCGCGCCCCTATGATACTGGTGCCTACAACCTGCGGCACGGGGTCCGAGGTAACCAACATAGGCGTGGTCAACTTCCTGTCCAGGGGGCAGAAGATAGGGCTGGTGTCGGATGAGATGTTTGCGGACACGGCAGCTCTCTGCCCGGCGCTCCTTAGCGGCATGCCGTACAGCGTGTTCGCCACAAGCAGCATAGACGCACTCATTCATGCCATAGAGTCCGTACTGTCCCCGGGAGCCACAGACTACACACGCATCTTCGGATACCAGGCTCTGGACATGATAATATACGGCTATTCCATGGCCCAGCAGGAAGGGGGCAAGATATCCAACGGACTGTGGGATATCTTTCTGACGGCCTCCAACTTCGCAGGGATATCATTCGGCACGGCAGGGAACGGCGCGGTTCACGCCATGAGCTTCCCTCTTGGCGGCAAGTATCATATCCCTCACGGAGAGAGCTGCTACCTGGTTTTGGATGCCGTCCTCAAATACTACCGCGAAAACAACACAAAACCGGAGCTCAACATCCTGGAGCATACGCTTGCAGAGCTGTTCCACTGCCCGGAGGAGACCGCCCTTGAAGAGCTGGACCATTTCCTGTCCGGCGTATATCCAAGAAAGAGGCTGCATGAGTACGGCGTAACGCATGAGGACATTGCAGAGTTCGCAGCCAACGTAATCTCCACGCAGCAGAGGCTTTTGAAGAACTCGTATGTCCCTGTGGATGAAGATGCCGTACGCAGTCTGTATGAGTCCGTATACTGAGAAACAGGCCACATATAACGAGTTATAGACATATACAGCAAAGAGACAGGCGGGACCTTAACGGTTCCGCCTGTTGGATTGAGTGCGGTTATGATGACTCCTGGGAGCCGTACTTCAGCCGGAGGCTTTCTAAGAACTCTTCACCGTCTGCAGGCTCCGCCCCGGCTTCAGCCTCATCTATGGCCTCGTTTAAGAGCCTTGCAATGCGGCATTCCTCCTGGTAATATTTGAAGTCTTCTGCCAGGGCATTCCCGTCATACAAGGTGCCTGTGCCGTACTTCTTCTTCAGCCAGGCAAAGAACTCCTTGCCGTCCACGGGCTCCGGTCCGTCCCGCTTAATCATTTCTTCCCTCATATGCTCTGCTGCTTCATCCAGTACAGCATCCAGGTCCTCCGGACTCATGTCCTCCGGGTTAGAGTGTGGTTCATTCATACAGTTTTTCATGGTTTTCTCCTCTGACATGACAATCTCCTTGCTGTGGTTGTTTTCATGGGCAATGCAGCAGGCTGGAAGAGGGATGCCAATAGGTTACGGAAAATACGAAATTACTACATATATGCACGGAACAGGGGATATTCAAGAGAAGTGTGTTTTTATATCCAGCTTGCAGAGGACACTGGTT
>JAJPYR010000048.1 GCA_021204825.1 Clostridia bacterium
GTTAAAGGCCCTGCCGCATTGGCAGAGCCTTTTGTATTATGTGGTATATAGTGCGTGGTATATGGTGCGTGCCCGCAGGGGGCCTGCCGGAACGGACTGTCAAGCCCGTACCTGGCTTAAGTGCATGCGGCCTTCTGCGCTGGCGGAAGCGCACAGGGACTTCCTGCTGTACAGCAGGGATTACACTTCCCCTTCCCCGCGGATTATAATCTGCGCTTTGGGCTCATACTTGGAGTCTGGAGTGCGCATGACCTCGCCGTACCCGTCTGCCACCACCTTGCCGGAGATGACGTTCTTTACGGACAGGATCTCTCCCTGTATGTCTGCATCCACATCGCTGTACTCAAAGGTGAAGTCACAGCCCTTCATGCGGCAGTTTACAAGCTTCAGGCCCTGGCAGTAGCACAGGGGCTGGGTGCCCTCTATGTCGCAGTTTATGAGCGTAAGGTTCTTGGAGTACCAGCCAAGGTACTCCCCCTTTATGACACTGTCCCGGACGGTGAGGCCTTCGGAGTGCCAGAAGGCATCCTTGGTGTCTAAGAAACATCTGTCAAGCTCCCCGCCCTTCACGTACTGGAAGGTGTACTTGCCTTTAAGCTTTAAGCCGGCGGCGTGTATGTCCCAGGCCTCGAAGAAGGCATACTCGGAGTCCACGGAGCAGTCCTGTATCCGGAAGGGGCCGCTTCGCCAGCCGAACTCCGGGGAGATTATGTCACACTTTTCAAGGGATATGTCCCTGCACTCACGCACGGCCTTTATTCCGTACATCTGCGTGCCGGAAATAAGGATGTCATTGCTGTACCAGATGGCTGCGCGGCACTCTGCGGACATATAGCAGTCCGTGAGGGTAATGCCGTCCGTATGCCACAGAGGGTAGCGGAGAAGGAACCGGCAGTCTTTGGCGGCGACGTCCGTGCACTCCTTTACGGCGGACTCTCCGTCCTCCGGACCTGCGAAGGTGCAGTTCAGCAGTACAAGGCCTGCAATGTTGTACAGGGCGCGCTCCTCGCCGAACCGCTGCCCCTCTATGATTTTCTTTTCCATATCTCTCCCAAGGACCTTTGCGGCCTTAAGCGTATTGCACCATTCTTCCCGTATATGCTGCCGGGACGGCAGCATGCAGGCCGGCCCCTGCAAAGGGCGGAGCCTGTGTCTGCGGTTATTATACCATGCGAAAAAGCTTTTGCACAAGGGATTGCGGCCTGCGTTTTGCGCCGGGGGAATGGCAAAAGTTACGAAATTGTGAAAATGCCTCGAATTTCCCTGAATTTCCGTGCATATCCTTTACAAAAAACCCTTTTTTAATTATAATGTCACCTGTATTCGCAAGGCGGGAAAATGTCTTGCGGCCGCATGTCCGGCTGCTGCAATGGTACCCGTTGCCAGGACATCCCCCTTGGTGGGTTCCTGGCGGTGGACACTCCGCTGCCAAAGAATACGGAAGGCCGGGCGGCCCTGCATGACTGTCCGGACGGACATTTGATTACGCTGTACAAGGAGTATGTGATGAGTTACAAAGATACGTATGAATCCTGGCTTAATGACAAAAGGCTCAATGAGGAAGGCCGCAAAGAGCTGGAGAGCATAAAGGATGACGAGAGCGAAATAGAGTACAGCTTCGGCGCAGAGCTGGAGTTCGGCACGGCAGGAATGAGAGGCGTCATAGGATACGGCACCAACAAGATGAACGTGTACACCGTCATGCGCGCCACACAGGGTCTTGCCCAGTTCATAAAGACCCTTGGCCCCGAGGCCATGGAGCGCGGCGTTGCCATCTCATATGACACAAGGCGCAAGAGCGAGGTCTTCGCCCGCGCGGCAGCAGACGTTCTCGCAGCAAACGGCATTACATCCTATGTCTTTGACGTTGTCCATCCCGTACCCATGCTTTCCTTCTCCGTACGCTACATGGGCACCATAGCAGGAATTATGGTAACGGCCTCACACAACCCCAAGATTTACAACGGCTACAAGGTGTACGGCGAGGACGGAGCGCAGATGAGCCCTGAGGACACAGCCGTGGTTGTGGACTTCATCAAGAAGCAGACAGACTTCTTAGGCTCCCCCGTTCCCACTGCAGAGCAGAAGGCCGCATATGTGAAAGAAATGCCCGCCAAAGTGGACAAGGCATACTACAAGGAGCTCACAAAGCTCACCCTCTCCAAGAAAGCCGTAAAGGCCTGCGGAAAGACGCTGAGCATAGTATACACTCCCGTTCACGGCTCCGGATACATCCCCGTAACCACAATCCTCGGAAAAATTGGCCTCAATGTGACTGTCGTTGAGGAGCAGAAGAATCCGGACACAGAGTTCTCCACCGTTGCCGTTCCCAACCCTGAGTTCAAAGAGACCCTTTCAATGGGCATTGAGTACGCAAAGCGCATAGGAGCTGATGCGGTGTTCGGCACAGACCCTGACTGCGACCGCCTGGGCGTCGTTGTGAAGAACAAGGCCGGCGAGTTTGAGTCCCTCTCCGGAAACCAGGTAGGCATCCTTCTTCTGGACTATATTCTTACGAGGCTCAAGGATGAGAACGAGCTCCCTGCAAACGCAGCGGTTGTAAAGTCCTTCGTTACCACAGGCATGGCCAAGGCCATATGCGCAAAGTTCGGCGTAACACTCTTTGAGGTTCCCGTAGGCTTCAAGTTCATAGGCGAGAAGATCAAGCAGTGGGAAAAGGACGGAAAGTATACATACGTCTTCGGATTTGAGGAGTCCTGCGGATACCTGCGCGGCACCCACGCAAGGGACAAGGATGCCGTAGTTGCCTCCATGCTCTTTGCCGAGATGGTATGCTACTACACATACATCGGCAAGACCGTCTCCCAGCGCCTGCAGGAGATATACGCAACATACGGGTACGTTCTGGACTGCAACATCTCCATCCCCTTCAAGGGTCTCAACGCCATGAAAGAGATGAACGCCTTAGTGGATTCCCTTAAGGGAGAGCCCATCACAAAGTTCGACATATACAACGTCTCCGCCGTCCGCGACTATTCCAGCAACACCCGCACGGACCTTGCAACCGGCGAGAAGAGCGAGATAGGGTCTCCCCTTACAAACTGCGTATACTATGAGCTTGAGAACGGCAGCTTCATCTGCGTGCGCCCCTCCGGCACAGAGCCCAAGCTCAAGATATACTTCTCCGTAAAGGCCAACAACAAGACGGACGCCGAGGCTGCCCTTGAGAAGATGCAGGCAGCCGTCCAGGAGATCATCAAGGCATAAGGCCCCCGCGGGCTTTGCCCCTCTCCCTTTCATCAGCACAGATAATTCACTTATGATCACCTCATAAGAAGAGCCTGCCCCTTCCCGGGACAGGTTCTTTTTTATGCGGTGTTACTCCGGAAAAATACCACACGTGCTGCTGTTGAAACCGGTTTTTAATCTGTTTTGCGGTAATAAACTTTCATATATCCGACTTTCCTGAAGTCAATAAGCCCAATATTCTTCATTTCCTCAAGAATCTGATAAGAGCCTGTCCCAAAAGGGGTGTTCTTTTTTGCGTCTGTGATATTCTCCAGGGGTCTCCCTCCATGACCGCTGAAAATCAGCCGGAGAAAAAAACGCCATATATGTGTATGATATGACTGGTTTTTATTATTTTATGGCTAATTGTATGGTATACCCAGCAATTAGCCATAATAAAACTTGACTTTATATATCTTTTTAATTAAAATCAAATTACAGACTAAAAAATCCGGAGGAGTCGGTCATGAAATACCTCCACAGAGCACTTGAAGACGCATTTATGGAAGCGCAGAGCGAATCACCCGCGACACTTCTGTCCGGACCGAGGCAGGTCGGAAAAACAACAATGCTTGAACATCTTATGGAAGGCACAGACAGAAAGTTTGTGTCACTGGATTATGCAAACAACCTGAACCTCGCAAGGAATGACCCGGATGGTTTTTTCCAGATTTTTTCCCCGCCTGTACTTGTGGATGAAGTTCAGTATGCACCCGGCCTGTTCAGGCAGATCAAAATAATTGCTGACAAAACACACCGTAACGGAGACTTCTGGCTTACAGGATCCCGGCCTTATGAACTTATGAACAGTGAAACTGAATCTTTGGCCGGCAGAATCAGCCTTCTGAGCATGATGCCCATGTCCCAGTCTGAGATTCATGGACATGAGAATGCCGCATTTGTTCCGGATGCCGGCGCATTGATGTCCCGCCGCTGCACAAAGATGCTTATGCCGGAAACCTTCCGGATGATTTTTGAAGGAGGAATGCCCAAACTTGTGTCAGGGGAAGCGCAGAACCGCAATAAATTCTATGACGACTATATACAAGCATATATCGAAAAAGATCTGAACTATCTTTCCCTTGGAATAGACGGAGTAATGTTCTCAACCTTCATAAAGGTTGCTGCCGCCCACATAGGACAGCTGGTTAATGTTACAAATCTTGCAAAAGAAGCTGAAGTTAACCGGGAAACTGCCTCCAAATGGCTGAAGCTTATGGAGCAGCTCAACATCATCTTCCTGCTGAGGCCATATTCCAACGGCCTGCTGAAACGCACAATAGGAACTCCAAAGCTGTACTTCCATGACACCGCCCTTGCCATACAGCTTATGGGCTGGGAAAATCCGAATGTATTGCAGAACTGTGCAATGAGCGGTCCATACTTCGAAAACTATGTCATAAGTGAAGTGTACAAGAGCTGGATAAATGCAGGCAGAAAGCCTAAGCTGAACTTCTTCCGGGACAAGGACGGAAATGAGATAGACCTCATTCTAGAAGAAAATGCCTGCCTGCACCCTCTGGAAATCAAGAAAACAGCAACTCCATCATCTGACATGATTTCTGCTTTCAGGCTTTTGAAAGTGCCGGAGGCATACACACTAGGGACAGGCGGCATAATCTGCAATGCTTCAGAACTGTCTGCATTTGATGCCAATAATCTTATTATTCCTGCATACATGATATAGCAACAAAATAGAGCCTGTCCCAAAAGGGGTGTTCTTTTTTGCGTCTGTTATTGTCCTGTTGCCCTCTGCCGTCCTGCAGACAGGATTATATCCACAGAAAAAGTGCCTCATATATGCCAGAATCATGAAATTACGGCTAATTGTATGGTACACCCGGCAATTAGCCGGAAACTTTTATGTACATCCAGGACTGCGGAGCTCTGGTGAGGCCAATGTTCTCCAGTGAGACAGGCTCCGCATATGCTGTTACACTGCCCAGCAGGATGGCATGACCGGTCTTCCGGCCGTGGAAATACTGCATGTATGCGGCCTTTGAAAGGCCTCCCTGCGCCTCTGTAAACTCCCACAGCTCCTCCACGGGAAACTCCAGTATATCCAGGATTTCTGCCTCTCCTGCGATATGCTTTGCCGGGGATGTCTCATATATGAGCAACCTGGACACCGGCTTTGAGGGCACGATGCGGCGGTACTCACAGGTCTTTGTGCCGTTTAAAATGGCCCGGACGTATTCCGGGCGTATGGAGATGAGTATGGTGTCTTGTGCAGGCGCTGAAGTGCGCATATGCGGGTTGTTTGGGATGTTATGCCCATCCTGCGGCTACCATTATGGCGTTCACTATGATGCCCGCCAGGATTGCTGTGACGTACAGGACCACAATGAGGATGATGTTCCTGCGGATCTTTTTGCCGTTGGACAAAAGCACCACGAGTCCAAGCCCCGCGTTGCAGCAGAGGCCGGCCACCATGGAGCCGAACATGATGCCCCCGTTCACAAAGGCGCCCGTTATGATTACGCTGGAGGCGCATGTTGGAATGAGCCCAACTAAGGCAGTGACAATGGGCTGCACGTAAGGGCCGCCTATGAAGGATGAGGCTATGGTGTCCTCTCCTATAGCCTCTATGATATAGCCGAAGGCGATGTTCACCACAAGCAGCCAGAAGGCTATCTTTACGGCCTGCCACAGGGGTGTTACAAGGTAATTGTACACGTTCCCCTCATCCGGGACGGCTGTGAGGCGGGCATGGACAAAGTGCTCTACAGGCATCTCGTTCAGGGTCTCCTTGCGCATTACGGCGTTGGCAATGTAGCCCACAAGGATGGCGAATACAAACTTTATGGCAAGGAGCGGAAGGACGGACTTTGCCCCCTCGCTGTCCCCCAAAAGGACCACCAGGGCCTCGTCTGAGGTTGAGATGAAGACGGCAAGGATGGTGCCTGTGCGGATGATGCCGGAGTCATACAGTTTGGCGGCCATGACGGAAAAGCCGCACTGCGGCACAAGGCCGGTGGCGGCTCCGACAACGGGAGCTACATATCCCTGCATGATTTTGCGGCTCTGAAGGAGCGCCGTCCTGTTCTCTATTATCTCTATAAGGATATAGACTATGAAGAGAAAGGGCAGGACGTTCACCGTATCCAGCAGCGCGTCCAAGAAAATTTCCATCCGTCTATGAAAAATCCGGCATTACAACAAGAGGGATATGATGCTGCAGCCGGATTGAAACCAAAATGTCTGTATATCCCCGCTGTTTCACTGCGGGGCTTTGTTTGCCTTATTTTTTCTTTTTCTTCTGGGGGGCAAGCTGCTTTAAGATCTCGCGCTCCTCTATGAAGGATTTAGGCATTCTGTCTGCATCCTTGTGGGAGGTCTTCTCGTATCCTTCATCCTTTGCAAGGATGGTAAGCCTTGTCTCGCCGTCAAAGAGGTACAGATGCTCCGTATCCGTTGTAACCTGGAAATCATGGTCCTTGAAGGGTGCCCCTTCATCCCAGTCTCCGGACCAGTTCTCACCCACTTCCCTGAACTTCACGTTCAGGTTGCTGCGGCCCGCAGTGCACTCCGTATAGATGGCGTTTCCTGCGTATGAGTTCTGGACTGCCGTAGCGGTGAAGAAGCCTCCCTCTTCCACTATCTGCGTGTCTTCCGGACGGATGCCTAAAATGACCTTCCTGTCCTTGTCCAGGTACTCTTCCAGGTTCTCTATCCTGGCCTTTATCTTCCCGCTCACGGGGATGCTGCCGAAGTCGCACTTAACGGCCACACCGCCGTCCTCTGCGGATACAAGGTTTGCGTTGAATATGAGGTTTATAGTGGGCTGGCCTATATAGAATGCAACATACGTGTTGGCGGGATAGTCATACAGGTTGGCGGGCGTGTCCGCCTGCTGGATGAATCCCTCGCGCAGAATGACGAGCCTTGTGCCGATGGCAAGGGCATCCTGCAGGTTCCTTGTGGCGTATATGTACGGAGCCTTTGTCCTTATCTGCAGGTTTATGATTATGTTAAGCATATCCGCACGGAGCTTGGAATCCAGGCCGGACAGGGGCTCATCGAACATGAACAGCTGCGGCTCACGCACCAGGGCGCGTCCGAAGGCCACCTTGAGCTTTTCGGATGAAACGAGGTTCTTGGGCTTCTTGTACAGAAGGTCCGTGATGCCAAGTATCTCGGCTACCACCCTAACCCTTTCCTCTATGAGCGTCTGGGGAGCCTTCCTTACCTTGAGTCCGAAGGCGAGGTTGTCAAAAATGGTGTCTCCGGGAAACAGCGTGTCTCCCTTGAAGACCACAGCCACGTCCCTTGCCTTGGGCTCCAGTCCCGTGACGTCCTTGCCGTTTATCTCTACAGTCCCTGAAGACGTGTCATCCAGTCCGGATATAAGGCGGATAAGCGTGCTTTTGCCGCTCTTTTCCTGTCCTACGACCACAATGAACTCATTGTCATCCACTTCCAGATTGATGTCCGTAAGCGCCGGCACACCGGAGGGATATATCTTATTGACCGAAGTAAGCTTGAGACTGCTCATAACCAGAACCTCTTACCCGCAAGATTAGCTGTAACAGCATGATAGCACAAAACTTTGCTTTTGACCACACTTTCAACGCCCCTTTTCCATATAAATTGCCCCGGGGGCAAAATTTCATATGAGGCTGGACAGCCCTGCATCTCAACTGTTCCTTTTAAAAAACAGCCTCCTGCATGCATTTGCAGAAAGCTGCTGTAAGTGTCTTATTTCTTCCTGCCCGGCATCTGCCCGGGCTCTGCAGGCCTTGCAAAAGCTGTTCCTTATCCATTCTCCTGCCGCCTGGCAGGCTAGGAAAGGTCCTCCCCTTCCGGATTTCCGCCCGCAGGGAAGCTGTTCACTTCACCCGCAGGGAAGCTGTTCTCTTCGCCTGCAGGAAAACCGTTCTCACCGTCTGCAGGGAAGCCATCCTCCTCGCCCTCAGGGAAGGCGCTCTCCCCGTCTGCAGGAAAGCTGTCCTCCTCGTCCGCGGAGAGGGCATAATCATCGTCTTCAATGACTTTGCTGTTCATGACCTTGCTGCGGTTGTATCTGCACCTTTTCCCCAGCTCATGCTTTCTTGCCCTGTTGCTGTATATCACAACGCCGTATTCCTTCTCTATAAATGAAAGGTACGCGGCAAGCTTGTCCTTGGTCTTTTTTACGGATGTGCTGTGCGTTGAGGAGAAATCATTGATTTTGTCCACCCTTACCCCGTTTCTGAACATGTCCCTGTTTGATACTCTGTATTTGGACTTGAACAGGTAATAACTCTTTCCGTTCACTTTCACAAAATACGCCTGCGTCCCTTGTCCCACAAGCTTGCAATACACAATTGCCTTCATTTACACCCTCCTTTTCATATTGTATGATTCTGTATTTCCGCAGGCCCATCTTCCTGTATATATTACTGCTTTACACTATATTATACCGTCTTTTTTCCGGAATTCACTCTTTTGGCGGAGGAATTTGAGATATTTGAGAAATTCCTTTCCGTTCATTCCTAAGTCCGTGCCCTCTTAAGGAAGAAGGCACATGCGCATATGGCAGGCAGCATTTCTCATGCCTGGAACGGCATGCATATACCCTGCTTGCCTAAGATCAAAAGCGGCCCGAAGGGACCGCTTGAATGCCTGGATATTGAATATGCTGGTGTGCAGGCCTTTGAGTGCAGGCCTTTGAGTGCAGACCCGGGTTACTCCACTGCCTTGAGGCTCTTGTTCATGTCCACACAGGTTATCTTTTTGCCCAGCATGAGGGTTACGATGCTTGTGAATGCAAGGGGCAGGGCCATGCCTATCAGCCACCAGAACCAGGTGAAGCCCGCCAGTGTTCCCATGCCGATGACGGAGAACAGGATGAGCATAAGGGGAACGGACAGAGGAACGCCGAAAATGATGCCCACGGTTGTGTCTATGTACACTTCCCTGTATATGTAGTTGCAGACTTCATAATCCACATAGCCGAGGACGTCCAGTGTGGCAAGCTCCCTCTCCCTCTCGCTGACGTTTATGTATGTAAGCGTATACACTACCAGGATGGACAGGAAACCTGCGAAGAACACAACCACTATGGATACGCCCGTGATGGCAGCGGAAGCTATTCCTCCGAACAGGCACAGGTCCAGAAGGGCAAGGCCTACCATGACAAGTGCCGTGGCTATTGCTACCGAGACTACCGTCATGGTGAAGCGCAAGGGATAACGCATCACATTGCGGATTGTGGACTTCTGATTGAATGAAAGCCTGTTCCAGATGAACGGGAACTGCTCCAGGACAACTTTCCTGCCGGCTTTGGGCGGCTTGGGTCTTAAGAGGTCCGCCGGCTTCTCGCGGGTTTCCTTGAGGCCGGCCCAGATGGTGCCGCCAAGAGTGGCCACAACGATTACCGCGGCCGTTATGACGAAGAACAGCACGCCGGAGTATACTGTCATGGAAGGCATTACAAGGCAGTAATTGAAGATGAAGTATATGAGGGAAGAGAGGCCCATGCCCACGAAATACCCTCCGACAACCCCTATTGCCAGGGCAATGACCGCGAACAGGATGTATTTGGAGATGATGTTCCACGAAGAGTATCCGAGCGTCTTGAGGCACGCCGTCTGGCTTCTTTCCTCCTCCACCAGCCTGGACATTGTGGAAAGGACAATGAGAACGGTGACCAGCAGGAATACAACCATCATGATGTACCCTATGCCCGTAACGTCCTTTGCGTATGTGTACATGGAAAGGAAGGAATAGTTTTCATACAGTGTAATGAACTGCACATCTGTCCCGAGGCTTACGGAAAGGGCAGCCGTGTCCGCATCTATCTCCTGCTCATATTCATTGCTGAAAGCATCAAAGACGTTGCGGTCCGCAAGGGATGCATACATGTCCATTGTGCCTAAAAGGGGGCCTTCGGAGAGGCCCGTAAGGCCTGTTATGACCTGCTGCATGGCAGCGCTGTATCCGGCAAATGAGATCTCCGGCAAATAGGAAGACGGCAGGTACAGAATGTTCTCAAGGCCTATAAGATCATTGGCGGCGGTGACGGATACGGGGGTGTCTGCGTCCAGTCCGTTGAGGTAGCTGGGCTCTCCGTCCAGGGCAAACGTGAGGGGCGATGCCCACTCCTGCGTGACCGTGACATCCATATCCGTGTATGTGAGGAGCTGCTCCAGATACCCCTTGGATGTGTTATCCAGCCCTTCAGTGTATCCGCTGTTCTGCCTCATAAGCTGATCCATGATGTCTATGAAGTCCAGATGCACCGTCTCAAGCTCACTGTATCCTATGATGGCATTGTCCGCCGCCTCAAAGGCCACGGGATATGCCGTGTTCCCTGAAGCATCATACACAGCCTCAGCCTCAGGGGTGTTTACGGTTATGTTCTCCACAGCAAGGCCGTCATTGAGGGAATCCAGGAAGTACAGGCGTGTGAGCACTCCGCCCGGGTTCCTGTCTGTCTTGCCTATGTATACGTCTACGGAAGCGCCGGTTTCCACGCCTGAGAATACGTCCAGATCCTTCACGGCCTGAACCTGGTCCTCTGTGAAACCGGAGTCTGCGGTGCTCTTTGCAATGACATCGCTTACGTTCTGGGATTTGTAATATGAGGTCATTGATGTGGTCATCTTTGTCCCTGCGCTTCCCAGCCCGGATATGAACCCGACAGCCACGAGCACGATAAGGATTACGGATACAAACCTGGCGGCATGCTTTTTAAACATGCGTGCAAGTGTCTTCATATATGTTTTCATGCCGTCCCTCCTTTTACCATTCCAGCTGATCCACAGGCATGGGAGAAGGATTGTCCTCTATGGACTCCACCTGCCCGCTTCTTATGCGTATTACCTTGTCCGCTATGTCCTTTATGGCGGAATTGTGCGTTACAACCACTACAAGTTTTTTCTGCTGCTTTGAGATGTTGTACAAAAGCTCCAGTATGTTCTTGCCCGTCTTGTAATCCAGGGCGCCTGTGGGCTCATCGCAAAGAAGGAGCTTGGGATTCTTTGCAATTGCCCTGGCAATTGAGACGCGCTGCTGCTCTCCTCCAGAAAGCTGTGCAGGGAAGTTGCTCATTCTCTCTTCAAGGCCAACCCTGGTGAGCACATCCCTGGGGTCCAGATGGTCCTTGTTTATCTCTACCGCTATCTCCACGTTCTCCAGGGCGGTTAAGTTGGGCATGAGGTTGTAGAACTGGAAAACGAAGCCCACGTCATTGCGCCTGAAGTATGTAAGGCCCTTTCTGTCCAGCTTTGTGATGTCCTTTCCGTCAAGCACAATGTTCCCGGAAGTGGCATTGTCCATGCCCCCGAGGAGGTTCAAAAGCGTTGTCTTTCCGGCTCCTGAGGATCCCAGCACTACAACAAACTGGCCGTTCTCAAGGTCAAATGTAATATCCTTCAGTGCATCCACTTTAATGTCTCCGGTGACGTACTGCTTGCCGACGCCCCGGAGTGAGAGGAATCCTCTCCCCTCCAAATCCCAATCCTGTGTCTTTCCCGCGTCCAGGCCCGCAGCATCCTGGCGCTTTTTCATTGTCTTTCCTGTCATAATTCCCAAAGCCCGCTCCCGTTGCAAACACTTCTGTAAACTGCATTCAAATTCTGCCCCGATACCTTCCGCATGCCTGCATCCGGCTCTTTAAAACCAATCCCTGTTCTTTTCCTGCGGGAGTCCATTTCCCATATACGTGCGGCGCTTCATCCGTCAGATTCCTGTGCCTGCCGGCCGGTCCGCATGCCTCCCTGCACGCTGCACTTCAGTCCGGCCTTCACTGTTTAAACACACATATCTGCAGTTTAAATTGTATATTCAGCCTGTCATCAGTACAAGTTACATTCAATCACATAATGTCACGACTTTATCATACATCCCGTCATTTTTCGCGCCTGCCATGCCCTCGCAGCATGCTTCTGTGCAATGGCCTTCCCTTGCCTTAACTTCTGGCCCTATTCTGCATCCGGACTGCATTGCAAAACCACTTTTGCCACTCAATTGTCCAAAAACGCAACTCAAACAAGCCTGCAGACATCCATACATGGGCAGTATACAATGGTACCCGTTGCCAGTACCCCTTTCGCGAGACCCGGCAGAGGACACCTCTGCACGGCGTAATGCACGGGCCGGTGAGCCGCCCGGGATAATGAATGCGCCAATTGTGCGAGTGAGATTGCCTTTTGCGCCATACCTGTGGTATAGTAGATGCATGAACAGGCCCAATTACAATGACATATGCATGAAGACTGCAGAGGAGCACAAAGGAGCACGGCTCCTTCTGCACTGCTGCTGCGCACCCTGCTCCTCTGCCTGCATGGAGAGGCTCCATGAGTACTTCCGTATAACGGCCCTGTTCTACAACCCCAACATAGAGGACCCGGAATACACCCACAGAAAGAACGAGCTCATACGTCTTTTGAAGGAGACCGGATGGGCGGACATTATGGAATGTGACAGCCCTGCGGAAGATTATTATGATGCAGTTGCAGGCCTTGAGAATGAGCCGGAGGGCGGGAAGAGATGCATGGAATGCTTTAAGCTCCGCCTGAAGAAGACTGCAGAGCTTGCCAACGCGGGCGGGTATGACTACTTCACCACAACCCTTACCTTGAGCCCCTTGAAAAATGCGCAGGCAATTAACGAAATTGGCGAAAAGGCAGCTTTAGGGGGCACGGCGAAGTGGCTGCCTTCGGACTTCAAGAAGCAGAACGGGTACCTGGAGAGCATACGGCTCTCGGAAAGGTACGGACTGTACCGGCAGAACTACTGCGGATGCATCTTTTCACAAGGAAAAGAAAAAACGGTTGATAATTAAAATGGCAGAGTATATAATAACTCTTGCGTACTTTTCATCCCCGCCGGACACCGGAAGGCGCAGGAATGTCCGGGCAGAGGCTCATCCGGGAGAGCAAAGCACCTTATGCCTGCCGCATGCGGCAGAAGGAGACAGATATGGACATTAACCTGTATACGCCGGCGTATCATATAAACCGCAAGCACATAATAAAGCTCACGGACTACTCCACTGAGGAGATATTTGAGCTGCTGTTCGCCACAAAGTCCTTAAAGTCAAAGTTCGTGGCCCACGAGAGCACCAATGACGTTCTGAAGGACACAACCATAGCGCTCATATTCGGTGATACGTCCATCCGCACAAGGTCTGCGATAGAGATAGGCATCCACCAGCTCGGCGGCTTCTCCATCTACCTTCCGTACAGCCAGGGGGACATGGAGGCCGGTGAGAACATAAAGGACATAGCGGACGCCCTCTCCCGCTACGGCGTAGGCGCCCTCATTACACGAGGCATCCCGGAAAAGGAGCTCATGTCATACTGCTCCATCTCAAAGATTCCCATCATCAACTCCTCCAATGCAGACGAGATACCCCTCCAGACCCTCTGTGACCTCTTCACAATCTGGGAGAAGGTGGGTCACCTGGAAGACGTGAAGCTTGCATACGTGGGCAAGGGCGAGAACAATGCGGCCTCTCTCATATCCGGAGCCATAAAGTGCGGCATGCAGGTTTCTGTGGCCACCCCGGCAAAGTATCCCATAAAGCAGGAAAAGATCCGCCAGGCAATGCAGTACGGGCCCATCCATATAACCACAGACCCTCACGAGGCCGTAGAGAACGCAGACATCGTATACACGGACTGCTACTCATACCACACCCCTCTCACGGACGAGGACAAGAAGTACCTGCTCCCGTACCAGATAAACGATGACCTCATGAAAGAGGCTGCCCACGGCGCCTTCTTCATGCATGCCCTTCCCGCCAACCGCGGCATAGAGGTAACAGCAGACGTCATAGACGGCCCCCACAGCATAGTCCTGGACCAGGCATTCAACAAGCTGCACGTTGTAAAGGCAGTCCTCGTAATGCTTGTAAAGTAAAACACCCGCCGCTCAATGCGGCAGGCACAATAAAGACCATGTATGAGCGGTGTCATATGGCACCGCTTTTCTGCTGCAGACGCATCCGGGTCGGGGTACAGACTGCTGTATGGATTTCCTGGAGTGCTCCAATGCTCCCTGTGTGCCCCGGACGGGCCCCGGGAGAGTCCGGGAGCAAAATTTGCAAAACCGGGATTCCGTTCAATACAAACAAATGATTATTTAAACAAAATGTTAGTATATGTGTATAAAACAAGGGGCGATGCGCCTGGCACCGCTCCAAAGTTAAGATATTGTATTTTTGGTTATGCCTGCATTTGGGGCAGGTGGACGGACTCCGGACCGGGATTGTCTGCCGTGCGGGCTTCGTGGGTCATTCCACGGCCTTGAGGCTCTCGTTCATGTCTATCTTAACCATCTTGCGGCTGAGCATCATGGTTACGAGGAATGTGAAGAGAAGGATTAAGGCCACGCCCACTATCCACCAGAACCAGGTGACCCCAAGGATTGTGCCCATGCCTAGGATGGCGAACAGAATGAGGTCTATGGGAAGCGAGAGCGGCAGGCCGATGATGATGCCAATTATCGCATCTATGTACACTTCCCTGTATATGTAGCTGCAGACTTCATTGTCCTGGTACCCGAGAACCTTGAGGGTGGCAAGCTCCTTCTCACGCTCGCTTATGTTGATGTTTGTGAGCGTATATACCACAAGGATGGCCAGAAGGGCGGCAAAGATTACCACCACTACCCCTATGGCCGTGACCGAGGCAGAGGATATGCCTCCGAAGAGGCACAGGTCCATGAGGGCCAGGCCCACGTTGACAAGCGCCGTGGCTATGGCCACAGAGACTACGGTCATGATGAAACGGGGCAGATAGCGCAGGACGTTGCGGAAAGTGGATTTATACTTGAAAGACAGCCTGTTCCATATGAACGGTATGCGCTCCAGGAACACCTTTTTGCCGGCTTTGGGGGGCTTCGCCCTCAACAGCTCCGCAGGCTTTTCCCTGGTCTCCTTCACTCCCGCCCATACAGTGCCTGCCATCATGGCCACAAGGATTACGGCAACCGTTATTATGAAGAAGGTTATGCCGGTCTTCGGCGTCATGGGGGGCATTAGGAAGGTGTAGTTGAAGACATAGTAGAAGAGCGAAGACACGCCCATCCCTACGAAGTACCCCACCACGGCGCCCACAATCATGGCAATGAGGGCGAACAGGATATACTTCATTATAATGCTGCCGGATGAGTACCCCAAGGTCTTCATGCATGCTATCTGGCTGCGTTCCTCCTCCACCATCCTGGACATTGTGGAAAGCACGACGAGGACAGTGACGAGCAGGAAGATTACCATGAGAAGGTAACCTATGTACAGTACGTCATCCGCATAGCTCTTGAGGGCAAGGAATGAGTAGTTCTCATAGAGCGTCAGAAGCTCCATGTCTGAGCCTAAAGTCTCCGAAAGGGCCGCCGTCTCCCTGGTTATCTCTTTGTCATAAGCGTTGCTGAAGGCATTAAAAGTTTTCCTGTCCGCAAGGGAGATCTGCATGTCCATCGTGCCAAGCAGCGGGCCGTTAAGGCCAAGCATTGATGCATTGACTTCCGGTATGAGGTCTGAGGGTATGTACAGGACATTCTTCAGGTTTATGAGGGCATTTACGGCATTGACCGTGTCCGGGGTCTCAACGTCCTCGCCATTGAGGTAGCTGGGCTCCCCGTCCATAGCGAACGTAAGTGGCGAGGACCAGACCTGCGTTACGGTTACCGTTACAGGGGAGATATAGCGGCTCATAAGGCTCTTCACGGTGTCCGTGAGCGCATCCCCGCCGCCCTGTACGGTAAGCTGGTCCAGTATATCCACGAAGTCCAGGGTAATGGTCTCCGGCTCGTCAAAGCTTTCTATTTTGTTGTCCCCGATTTCGCATGCAACGGGGTTCACTGCGTCTGCGGTGTTGTCAAACACCGTCTTTACCACTGGTGTGTTGACTGTAATGTTCTCTGCGGAAAGGCCGCTGTTCAGGCTGTCCAGAAAGTACAGGCGTGTGGGGGTCTCATTTTCTGCGTCCTCTTCCGTGAGATATATGTCCACGGAAGCGCCTGTCTCTACAGCGGAAAAGACACCCATCTCCTTCACGGTCTGCACCTGGGTGTCCGTGAAGCCAGTGTCCGCGGTGCTCTTGGCGATGAAGTCTGAGACGTTCTGCGACTCATAATAATCGGACATGGAGATATAGATCCTGTCCGCGGCAGAACCTACACCCGCTATGAAACCGACCGATATGAGCACCATCAGAATGAGCGACAGGAATCTGGTGACGTGCTTTTGAAACATACGGCCGAATGTCTTCAGATATGTTCTCATAAGCTTCCTACCACTCCAGCTGGTCCACGGGCATGGGAGAAGGATTGTCCACAACGGACTCAATCTGCCCGCTTCTTATGCGTATTACCTTGTCCGCTATGTCCTTTATGGCGGAATTGTGCGTTACCACTACAACCAGCTTCTTGTGAAGCTTGGAGATGTTGTACAGAAGAGAGAGTATGTTCTTGCCTGTCTTGTAGTCCAGCGCGCCCGTAGGCTCATCACAGAGAAGGAGCTTGGGGTTCTTTGCAATTGCCCTTGCAATTGAAACGCGCTGCTGCTCTCCTCCGGAAAGCTGTGCAGGGAAGTTGTTCATCCTGTCTGCAAGGCCCACCCTTTCAAGAATCTCTTTAGGGTCCAGATGGTCCTTGCATATCTCTACGGCTATCTCCACATTCTCCAGTGCCGTTAAATTGGGCATGAGGTTGTAGAACTGGAACACGAAGCCTACGTCATTGCGCCTGAAGTCCGTAAGTTCCTTGCGGTCCAGCTGCGTGACGTCTTTCCCGTCCAGCACAATATCCCCGGCAGTGGCATTGTCCATGCCCCCGAGGAGGTTCAAAAGCGTTGTCTTTCCGGCTCCTGAGGACCCCAGCACCACTACGAACTGGCCGTTCTCAAGGTCAAAGGTGACGTCCTTCAAGGCGTCCACAACAATGTCTCCCGTGACATACTGCTTGCCAACGCCGCGGAGTGAGAGATACCCCCTTCCTTCCAGCTCTTCCGGGCTAAGTCTCGTATCCCTTGTCTTTTTTATGCTCATCTTGTCAAACCCTGTATTTACAATCCTGTTATATACAATCCTGCAATCCCATAGATTTTAATGAAAACCTGAGGGATATGTCAAGTCACTTTCACAATTTTGCCGTTAAAACGAAAGGGCTTTCCAGCCCTTAATCCTTCCTGTCTGCATCCTGCCCTTCATCCTCAGGCTCAGACCCCTCTTCCGCAGTCCCGTCTTTTGACTCCAGCGGCGCGGACGTGTCAAGGTCAAACGGATCATCATCCTCCGCAGGGCTGTCCCAGTAATGGTCCTTGAAAGGATTGTCCTCCTTTGGCTTTGCCGCAGGCGCCTTTTTCGGCCCGCCTGCACTCTGCGCAGGTTTCCTGCCTGCATCTGCGGATTTGTCTGAGGAGAGGTCAAAGACATCATCCTCCGGGGGCTGGTTCATGCCGAAGATGTCATCCGCGGACACTGCCCTGTACTCCTGGCCGCCCTCCAGCTCCAAAGCGGGGCCGTCATACTTCACGCGCTTCTTGATCCACCCGGGCTTCTTGCCGAACAGGGACAGTATGGTATACTTCTCCATCTCGGTGAGGCTTTCCATATACACCGGATACATCACACGCCCGTAATTGAAGACCAGGTATGCATGATGCTTTCCGCAAAGGCGCACCCTCTTTGCGTGGGTGTAATACATCTTGGGATACGGGGTCTGGGCTGCCCCCGGGAAAAGGACCGTTACAATTACCCCGTCCTTGTGGAATGAGAAAGTCTGCAGGGCCGAGCCCCTCATGGCAGTATTGCGGTATGCTCCGCGGAGCCTCATCATGAGCACTGCTCCCACAACCGCCAGGACTATGCATACCTCTATTATAAAAAGGTAGCTGTCGAAGACATCCGTTATCATGTACGGGATGAAAGTCCCTATGAAGCCTGCAAGACCCACGGCAAAAAGCACGACAGAGGTTACATACATCCTCTTCGTGATTGCCTTGTGCACACCCACATCCACCTGCGTGGCCGCCTCAATTGTCCTGCCGTTATACATCTTCCATCCTGCCCCGCGCACACTTGCGCTATCCTAATATTACCACACACCGTCCAAAAGCACAATCATTCCCGTTTGACTTTTTGCCTTCAAACCACTACAATACACACATAGCGGGATTCTGTGCAAACTATCCCGCAATACCCGGCCATTATACAGCGCTTACGTGCAAGAATGGTGTAAACTGTGTAAAATTCCTGCCAAAATCGCGCCAAAAAATCCCAAAATTATCTAAATAATCATTTGTTTGTTCATTTGTTCAAACACAAAAAATGCCGTATATGTGCACGAATCCGCATATGCCGCCATGGCGAAACTGGCAGACGCACTGGATTTAGGATCCAGCGAAGAGATTCATAACGGTTCGAGTCCGTTTGGCGGCACCAGTATAAAGTGGCT
>JAJPYR010000039.1 GCA_021204825.1 Clostridia bacterium
ACCCAGTGCCCACTGCATGCTGGATATAAAAAACACACTTCTCTTGAATATCCCCAAATATGATTAGATTAATTGTCCAAACAAATGTTCATACACTGTTTGTATAAATGTATAATTATACATCATACAGAATTTTATACATGATTGGGCTTGCTAATAAACAACAGTTTGTGAACTGGTCCTTTTTCAGCCGGCCATTTTATGTTGCTGCAACGGGGTGTTCCGGATGCCTGCGGGTGCCGGTGCGGGGACATATATGACAGAACACCCGGAGCAAATGCCCCGGGCGTCCTGACCAAAGTATAACACAAAATGGAATTGTACACAAAACTTAGGATTACTCCTCTATAAGGGAGCGGCCTGTCATTTCCGGAGGGATGGGAAGACCCATGAGGGTGAGGAGAGTGGGGCAGAGGTCTGCAAGGATGCCGTCCTTGCGGAGTGTTACGTGGCGCCACTTCTCTTCTGCGGAAATGAGAACCACGGGAACGGGGTTCGTGGTGTGGGCGGTGAAGGGATGGCCCTGGTCGTCTAAGAGCTTGTCTGCGTTGCCGTGGTCTGCGGTAAGGATGACGGTGCCGCCCATGGAGAGAATTTTGTCTATGACCTTCTGGACGCACTCGTCCACGACTCCTACGGCCTTTACCACCGCGGGTATGATTGCCGTGTGGCCTACCATGTCGCAGTTGGCGAAGTTGAGGATCATGACGTCATAGTTGCCGGTGTCCAGCTCCTCTAATGCCTTGGCGGTAACGAGGTATGCGCTCATTTCAGGCTGGAGGTCATATGTGGCAACCTTGGGGGAGTCTATAAGGTATCTGTCCTCGCCGGGGTTGGGCGCCTCTACGCCGCCGTTGAAGAAGAACGTTACGTGGGCGTACTTCTCTGTCTCGGCAATGCGGAACTGGGTCTTGCCGCAGGAGGCAAGGTATTCGCCGAGGGTGTTCTTGTGCTTGGTCTTGGGGAAGGCTATCATGACGTCCTTGAATTCCGCGTCATACACTGTGAAGCATACGTACACGGGCTCCAGGAAGCCTGTCTTTCTCTCAAAGGCCGTTCCCTTGGGAACCACGAACTCTCTCTGGGAGAGGGCGCGGGTCATCTGGCGGGCACGGTCAGGACGGAAGTTGAAGAATATGATGGAGTCGCCTTTCTCTATGATGCCTATGGGCTTGCCGTTCTCGCAGACCTTTATGGGTTTCAAAAACTCGTCCGTAACGCCGCTGTCGTATGATGCCTGGATGGCAGCCACGGGGTCCTCTGTCTGCACGCCGGTGCCAAGGGTAAGCATGTCGTATGCCTTCTCTTCGCGGTCCCAGTTGTTGTCTCGGTCCATGGCGTAGTATCTGCCGCAGACAGAAGCAACCTTGCCCTCGCCTATCTCTGCCATCTTGGCCTGCAGATCACGGATGTATCCGGTGCCGGCTGTAGGAGGAACGTCACGGCCGTCCATGTAGCAGTGCACGTAGCACTCCTTGATGCCGTGGTCCTTGGCCATCTGCAGCAGGGCATACAGGTGGGTTATGTGGGAATGAACGCCGCCGTCTGATACAAGGCCCATTAAGTGCAGCTTCTTTCCGGGCTTCTTGGCGTTCTCCATGGCGGTGAGAAGAGCCTCATTCTGGAAGAAGTCTCCGTCCTGGATGGCCTTGGTTATCTTGGTGAGGTCCTGGTATACGATGCGGCCTGCGCCTATATTGAGATGTCCTACCTCGCTGTTGCCCATCTGTCCTTCCGGAAGGCCAACCGCAAGCCCGCACGCCGTAAGCGTGGCGGAGGGATACTCTTCACGGAGCCTGGTGACATTGGGGCTGCCGTTGAGGTATATGGCATTGCCCGGTCCGGGTGCGGCGAGGCCGTATCCGTCCATTATCATAATAGCATAAGGTACTTTCTTGTCCATAATAATGTCCTGATGTCCTTGTATATAAGCCCGCTCATTGGATGCAGCGGGCAGTCTGGTCTGATGTTGTATGCCCACGGGCCTGTGACGCCCGCAGGGGAAGGAATGAGCCGCAGGCGGTGCCTGTGCGGATTACTTGTCCCAGTTGACTATCTTTGCGAAGTCCAGCTTGAGGGAAGCGCCGCCGATAAGGCCACCGTCTATGTCCGGCTGTGCCATAAGGCCCTTGCAGTTGCCGGCGTTCATGGAGCCGCCGTACTGGATAATGACCTGCTCTGCGCACTTGGGGCAGTACATCTCTGCAAGCCTCCTGCGTATGAAAGCAATGGTTTCCTCTGCCTGCTCATCCGTGGCGGTGCGGCCTGTTCCTATCGCCCACACGGGCTCATATGCGATGACAATCTTCGTGATGTCTTCCACACCCTGCAGGTCTGTATCCAGCTGCCTGGTTATAACGGCCTCTGTCTCGCCTGCCTCGCGCTGGGAGAGGGTCTCTCCTATGCACATGATGGGGGTAAGGCCGGCGGAAAGGGCTGCAAGCACGCGCCTGTTGACGGTCTCATCCGTCTCGCCGAAGTACTGGCGCCTCTCGCTGTGGCCAATTATCACATATTTCACGCCGTAATCCTTGAGCATTGCAGCGGACACTTCTCCAGTGTATGCTCCGGAAGCCGCCCAGTGCACGTTCTCCGCGCCGATGGCAATGTTTGTGCCTTTGGCGGCCTCTGTCATGGCGGGAACCAGGATGGCGGGAACGCAGAGGGCAACGTCACAGTTTGCGTCTTTTACCAGGGGAGCCAGGTCCTTTATGAGCTGTGTGCCTGTGGCAACCGTCATGTTCATCTTCCAGTTGCCGGCTATGAAGGGTTTTCTTGCCATATGTATTCTCCTGACTGTACTGCGGACCTGCACATATGTGCATAATCCGCACGCAAGGCACCCGGAGGGCGCCATATATATGGCCGGATATCCGCCCTAAGACGGATACCCGGAATTTCTGACTGAGTTATGCGCTGTTATTCTGCTGCGGCCGCTTTGGAATCAGTCCTTGTCATTGAGGCATGCAATGCCGGGAAGGACCTTGCCCTCGAAGAGCTCAAGGGAAGCGCCGCCGCCTGTGGAGATATGGGTGACCTTGTCTGCGAAGCCGAGCTGCTGTATAGCCGCCGCGCTGTCTCCGCCGCCGATGATTGTTGTGCACTTGCCATATACATCTGCAAGAGCCTGGGCAACGGCAACGGTGCCCTTTGCAAGCTCAGGGTTCTCGAAGACGCCCATAGGGCCGTTCCAGATGACTGCCTTGGCTGTGGCGATCTTGTCTGCATACAGCTTTCTGGTCTTCTCGCCGATATCCATGCCCATCATATCTCCCGGGAACTTGTCCACGTCATACGTCTCTGTCTCAACGGGCCCGTCTATGGGATCAGGGAATGCAGCCGTGGCCACTGTGTCTATGGGAAGAAGGAGCTCCTTGCCCTCGGCTGCGGCCTTTGCAATCATCTGCCTGCAGTAATCCAGCTTCTCCTCGTCCAGGAGTGATGTGCCTACCTCGTAGCCCTGTGCCTTGAGGAAGGTGTATGCCATGCCGCCGCCGATGATGAGGCAGTCGCACTTCTCAAGCAGGTTGTTTATGACGTTGAGCTTGTCCGCAACCTTCGCGCCGCCAAGGATGGCGATGAAGGGATGGGGAGGATTGTCCAGCGTGTCCTGCATAACGGTGAGCTCTTTCTCTATAAGGAAGCCGCATACGGCTGTCTTTATGATGCCGTACTCAACGATGGCTGCCGTGGAGGCATGAGAGCGGTGAGCGGTTCCGAATGCGTCATTGACGTAAATCGTTGCGTCATATGCAAGAGCCTTGCAGAAGCCCTCGTCCCTTGCTTCCTCTTCCCAGTGGAAGCGGAGGTTCTCAAGGAGCACTGCCTCGCCTTCCTTGCAGGCATCACGCTTAGCCGTAGCGTCCGGACCTATTACATCCTTCGCAAACGTAACCTTGCCGCCCAGGAGCTCATTGAGCCTTGCTGCAACGGGAGCCAGAGTGAGCTTCTTGGGCTCGTCCTTCCTGGCCTTCTCTATAATGGCCTCTGCAGTGGTCTCGCCTGCATCGACCTTCTTCTGATCCTTCTTGTTGAGCTTTACCACATCCGAGAAAATTGAGTGGGGCTTGCCCATATGTGAGCAGAGAGTAACAATGGCCCCGG
>JAJPYR010000055.1 GCA_021204825.1 Clostridia bacterium
GTGAACTGGATGCCGGACAACATCAAGGAAGGCCGCATGGGCAACTTCCTGGAGAACGTGATAGACTGGGGTCTTTCCAGAGACAGGTACTGGGGCACGCCGCTCCCGGTATGGATCTGCCAGGACTGCGGTGAGATAGAGGTCATCGGCTCCAAGGCGGAGCTCAAGGAGAAGTGCCATGTGGAGGGAGACATAGAACTCCACAGGCCGTACCTTGACAACCTCACCTGCAACTGCCCCAAGTGCGGCGGCAGGATGAAGAGAACACCGGAGGTCATAGACTGCTGGTTTGATTCCGGCTCAATGCCCTTCGCGCAGTATCACTATCCGTTCGAGAACGCAGCCCTTTTTAACGAGACATTCCCTGCGGACTTCATCTCAGAGGCCGTGGACCAGACCCGCGGATGGTTCTACACTCTTCTGGTTGTGAACACCATCCTGTTCGGCTGTGCTCCCTTCAAAAACTGCATCGTGCTCGGGCACGTCAATGACAAGAACGGCATCAAGATGTCCAAGCACAAGGGCAACGTTGTGGACCCCTGGTCAGTGCTGGACAAGCAGGGCGCAGACGCTGTGCGCTGGTATTTCTACTCATCATCCGCTCCGTGGCTTCCCTCAAGGTTCTACGAAGAGGCAGTCTCCGAGTCACAGCGCAAGTACCTCGGGACACTGTGGAACACATACGCTTTCTTCGTTCTGTATGCTGAAATAGATGGGTATAATCCCGCACAGTATGACCTTAAGAAGTGCAGGCTGTCCCTCATGGACAAATGGATCCTTTCAAAGCTCAACACCCTAGTGGATGAAGTGGACAAGGGCCTGGACGACTACGAGATCTGCGACAGCGCAAGAGCCATCCAGGACTTCACGGATGACCTTTCCAACTGGTACGTGCGCCGCGGCCGTGAGAGGTACTGGGGGCCTGAGATGACAGAGGACAAGGCAGCAGCCTATACCGTGCTGTACCATGTGCTTGTAACCCTTGCAAAGGTAACCGCACCTTTTACACCCTTCATTGCCGAAATGATATACTCCAACCTGGTTCCTGCATTCTTCCCGGATGCGCCTGAGTCCGTGCACCTTTGCTCATTCCCTGCATGCGACAGCTCTTACATAGACCCGGAGCTGGAGCGCGGGATGGACGTGGTGCAGAACATAGTGAACTCCGGCCGTGCAGCCCGCAACGCAGGCAACATAAAGAACCGCCAGCCCCTTGCGGAGATGGTTGTGGTCTCAGACAAGCCTCTTAATCTCTCGGATGAAGAAAAGGGTATAATACTGGATGAGCTCAACGTCAAGAAGCTTTCATACGGCACCGATGCAGAGAAGTACCTTCGCTACCGTCTCAAGCCGCAGCTTAAGACCCTCGGCCCCAAGTACGGCAAGAAGCTTGGCGCTATAACCAAATTCCTCAATACCTGTGACACAGCAAGCGTGGTTGCAGCCGTAAAGAACGGAGGCGAGTACGTAATAGAGGGTGAGGACGTCACCTTGAAGCAGGAAGACCTGCAGATTTTCACAGAGAGCGCCGAAGGCTATGTTGCCGCAGCGGACAAGGGCATAACTGTGGCCCTGGACATCCGTCTTAACGAGGACCTTATCAATGAAGGCGTGCAGAGAGAGCTCGTTTCCAAGATCCAGAACATGAGGAAAGAGGCCGGCTTTGAGGTCACAGACCGCATAGAGATATACTATACAGCCGAAGGCCGTGCCGCCCAGGTTCTTGCAAAGGGCGGGTTCGCAGGGGATGTCCTTGCAGATTCTGTTTCCCGGGGCCCTGCTCCGGAGGGTGCTTTCACCCGTGAGCAGAACGTGAACGGAGACAAGGCAACCCTGTCCTTAATCCGCAAAATTAAGTGATTTCACAAACTATTCAGCCTGTTTTCACGCCCGCAGGCCCTTCGGGTCTGTACAAATCCAGCCTGCGGGTGTATAATATATACAGGAAAAGCAGAACAATACGCGTATACAGGAGCCGGTGCACAGGGCACTGGTCTTGGAAGGAGACTTGAATATGGCGAGATGGGCAGGCCTGCTGGGCGGCCGTCTCCAAACCGCTTATGAAAACATTTCTATCAGAGGAAGACATCTCCCTTAAACGATTCACAGACAATGTATTCCCGCAGGCAGGCCTTGAGTTCTCACAGCTTTTAAAGCACAGGGACATCAAGGTAAACGGTGAAAAGACAGACGAAAACGAGGACCTTCATCCCGGGGATGAGGTCATATACAACACGGACGAAGAGCAGGAGTCCGAAAAGAGCCATGATGTTGTCTACGAAGATGACAACATCCTCATCTGCGACAAATACGCTGGCGTAGCATCCGCGGGCCTTCTTTCCGAGCTGAACGGCTACAAAAGAAGCGGACCCTACAAGGGCGTCAACCGCCTGGACAAGTATACCCAGGGGCTTATAATCTTTGCCAAGTCCCCCAAGGCCGTGCGCCAGCTTCATGACGCCAAAGGGCTGCTTGTGGAGAAGGTATACGAGGCCATCTGCGTGGACGGGTTCAAGCAGGATGAGGACAAGCTCTATGCGTACATCCGAAAGAACCCCGACACCGGCCTTTCCGATGTGTTCCCGAAGAAGGTGGACGGCAGTGAGCGCATTGTTACCGTCTACTCCGTCCTGGAGCGCAAGAAGGACCTGGCTCTCGTGCAGATAACCCTGCACACGGACAAGGTGCACCAGATCCGTGCCCACATGGCATACATAGGCTGCCCCATCTTAGGCGATGAGAAGTACGGCGATGATGACATCAACGAGGAGTACGACATTGACGAGCAGCAGATGGTCTCCAAGAAAATCATTTTCAGCCTGTCCGGCGAGCTTTCATACCTCAACAAGATGACCTTCGAGAGCCGCTTCTCTCTGGATTTCTGATCCTCTCCATATACCCGCAGGAACAACTGAAGACATTATAAAAGCCACAGGAACCCCCTGTGGCTTTAGTGTTAAATTGGAGCACATATACGGCTGTTTTTGCTTTTGTGTGCCATCCGGGCAGGCACCGGCAGGCCTGCTTGGCAAGCTCTGTCATTTCCGCTCATGACGGCCGGGACGCGGCCACTATGCATGCATGAGCTCATACATAGTGAATCCGGCTGAAGCAAGGAGCAGCAGAAGGTCCAGCTGAGCGTCTTCTTCACGGAATACCTCCAGCCTGGAGATGCCGGTGTTTTGTTCCTTGTCTGCCACGCACCAGGAGATTCCGGCAATCATGCACTCTTCCGCGGGCGTCTCTTCCGGGGCAAGGGAGCGGATGTACTCCTTGGAGTACACTTCCGTGATGCCATGCTTGCGGCTTGCCAAATGGTATGGGAAGGTGTCATCATTGGAGACCGTAAGACCTTCTGTCTCATGGTCATAATGCACCCTGCAAAGGATGTTCCCGTCCCGTGCGAGGTCCAGCTTGTCATACGGCCAGGATACCATGTTTAAGCTGTACCTGGGAGCGGTCTCTGCAAGCCCGCACATATCTCTCAGTTCATACCATGCTGCAGTGCACTCATCTGCTGCAGCCGGGACAGTTTCCCCTGTGGGTTCATCCGTATCCGCAAACTCACAGCAGCCGTCTTCTTCTGCGGGCATTTCATTCTGTTCCGCGAATGGGTCTGTGATGTCATTTGCATCCAGCTCTTTTCTGCGGCATATGACAATTGTGCCGGACTCTTTCAGAATATCCGGAAGGCCGTTTGTGAGATAGTATACGCCCCGGGTGTCTTCATCCGGCAGGCGTTTTATGTGGCGCTGGCCCAGGAAGAGATTTTCCCAGTTCCCAGGGGAAGTGTCATCATTTAGCTCATAATACAAGTCCTCCAAAGGACCCCGTCTTTTATACAGATAGTTGAGGTATCCCAGCTTCATGGCGGCATCCCGGACATTCCGTGTATGCAGAATGGCATTCATGGCGCATGGAACAAAGGAGT
>JAJPYR010000052.1:0-65486 GCA_021204825.1 Clostridia bacterium
GACCGGTTTTGCATGTATTGCAATAAAAAGAGTGTTTTGCAATATTGTTCTTGACACCGCTTCCTGTTAATTGCTATCATAAAAGTATCAGGTATGACATATCAGGCTGTAATTTGAGTTTTACCTGCAAAAAGTATTTGGCATTTTGCACTGTGCGTGTTATACTATATAAGTAATCCAATATCTATTCAGACAGATATAAGTTATATGGCGGAAAGTCCGGCATGAGGCGCCCGGGTGCACCGGACCGGCAGTTTATTAAGATGAGGAGATGTTAATGGCACAGATTCTTTTTGAAGACACCGCAGAGCAGCACCAGAAGCTTATGCAGTGCATTGAGAAGCATCGCGGAGAGAGAGGGGCTCTGATGCCGGTTCTGCATGAGGCGCAGGATATCTACGGATACCTGCCGTACGAAGTGCAGACGCTGATAGCCACAGAGCTGGGAGTATCCCTTGCGGAAGTGTTCGGTGTCGCAACGTTCTATTCCCGTTTTTCCCTTACACCCAAGGGGAAGCACCAGGTGTCTGTATGTCTGGGGACGGCATGTTATGTCAAGGGATCGGACAAGGTACTGGAGGAAGTCATAAATGAGCTCGGCATCAAGTGCGGCGAGTGCACTGAGGACAGAAGTTTCTCGCTGGACAGCTGCAGGTGCGTGGGCGCATGCGGACTGGCTCCCGTCATGATAGTGGACGGGGAAGTGTACGGCAGGATGACGGCCTCACAGGTCAAGGGCATCCTGGACAAGCACAGAGACTGAGGCGGAGGAGAAGGAGATGACAAGAGAAGAGCTTGCTAAAATCGCCGCCGAAGGCGCGGACAGGATCAATGTGAGAAGGCTCGTGCGCGAGCAGGCCGAAAAGCTTGCCCCTCAGACCGGATACAGGAAGCAGGTGCTGGTATGCGGCGGAACGGGATGCACGTCCTCTCATTCACTCAAGGTTATAGAGACCCTTGAGGAGTCCCTTAAGGAGCTCGGCGTGGAAGATGTGCTCATCGTAAAGACCGGATGTTTCGGGCTTTGCGCTCTGGGCCCCATCATGATAGTATATCCGGAAGGGGCGTTCTATCCCCACATGACTCCGGAGCATGTGAAGACTGTTGCAGAGAAGCACCTTGTGCCCGGCGGAGAGCCTGTGAGGGACCTCCTGTTCCAGGAGACAGTCAAGGAGAACGGCGATATCATGCCGTTCGCAGAAGTGCCTTTCTACAAGCACCAGATGAGAATAGCCCTCCGCAACTGCGGCGTCATTGCGGCGGAGGACATAAGGGAGGCCATTGCGGCAGGAGACTATTCCGCCCTTGCAAAGGTTCTCTTTGAGATGACCCCGGATGAGGTTATAGCTGAAGTCAAGAAGTCAGGGCTCCGCGGACGCGGAGGCGCAGGATTCCCCACAGGAGTGAAGTGGCAGTCCTGCAAGGATGCAAAGGGAGATGTGAAGTACATCTGCTGCAACGCGGATGAAGGAGACCCTGGCGCATTCATGGACAGGTCCGTCCTTGAAGGAGACCCCAACACCGTCCTTGAGGCAATGACCATAGCAGGCTATGTGGTTAATGCACATCAGGGCTTCATATACGTCCGTGCAGAGTACCCCATTGCCGTGGACAGGCTCAACATAGCCATAGCGCAGGCCAGAGAGTTAGGCCTTTTAGGAAAGAACATTCTCGGCAGCGGGTTTGACTTCGACATAGAGATACGCCTCGGCGCAGGTGCCTTCGTCTGCGGCGAAGAGACAGCCCTTATGGAGAGCATAGAGGGCAAGCGCGGCGAGCCCAGGCCCAGGCCGCCTTTCTCTGCCCAGAGCGGCGTTTACAGGAAGCCTACCGTCCTCAACAACGTTGAGACATGGGCAAGCATCAACCCCATACTCACAAAGGGCGCAGACTGGTTTGCATCCATTGGCACAGCCAAGAGCCACGGCACCAAGGTGTTCGCGCTCGGCGGAAAGATCAACAACGTTGGCCTTGTGGAGGTTCCCATGGGAACCACCTTAAGGACCATCATATACGACATAGGCGGCGGCATCCCCAACGGCAAGAAGTTCAAGGCGGCCCAGACCGGCGGCCCTTCCGGCGGATGCATCCCTGCCAAATACCTGGATGTCGGAATGGACTTCGACAATCTCATTGCCATAGGGTCCATGATGGGATCCGGCGGACTCATCGTAATGGACGAGGACACCTGCATGGTGGACATCGCCAAGTTCTACCTGGAGTTCACCGCAGACGAGAGCTGCGGCAAGTGCATACCCTGCAGAGTGGGCACAAAGAGGCTTTTGGAGCTCCTGCAGAAGATATGTGACGGCAAGGGCGAGCCGGATGACCTCGTGAAGGTCAAGGAGATCGCGCAGCACATGAAGACATCATCCCTGTGCGCCCTCGGACAGTCCGCACCCAACCCCATACTCTCCACGATGGAGCATTTCGAGGATGAGTACTGGGCTCACATCTATGAAAAGAGATGCCCTGCCGGCGTGTGCAAGGCCCTTCTCAATTACTATATCCAGCCTGACAAGTGCCGCGGATGCACGCTCTGCGCGCGCAACTGCCCTGCAAAGGCAATAACCGGCACTGTAAAACAGCCTCATGTGATAGACCCCACCAAGTGCATCAAGTGCGGCCTCTGCATGTCCAACTGCCGCTTCGGCGCTATAATCAAGAGGTGAGAGATATGGTAAATCTGAAGATAAACGGAATACCGGTATGCGTGCCGGAAGGATCCACTATACTTGAAGCGGCAAGAGCCGCCGGAGTAAGAATCCCCACCATGTGCTACCTCAAGGACGTGCAGTGCGTGGGTGCATGCCGTCTCTGCCTCGTAGAGGCCACCGGGGCCCGCGGCCTTGTTGCGGCCTGCGTATATCCTGTGGCAGAGGGCATGGAAGTAAAGACCAACTCAAGAAAGGCCAGAAATTCCAGAAAGACTACAATAGAGCTGCTCCTTTCCACACACAGGAAGAAGTGCCTCTCATGCGTCCGTTCCGGCAAGTGCGAGCTTCAGAAGCTGGCCCAGGAATACAACTGCGATGAGGACAGGTTTGCAACAGACACCACACCGCAGCCCATAGATGACCTTTCCCTTTCCATAGTAAGGGATTCATCCAAGTGCGTAAGGTGCATGAGATGCGTTGCTGCCTGCGAGAAGCAGACCATCTCCGCCATAGGCCCCATCAACCGCGGCTACGCAAAGAACGTGGGCTCGCCTTTCGGCGAATCCCTTGCAGACACCCCGTGCGTAAACTGCGGGCAGTGTGTGGTTGCCTGCCCGGTAGGCGCCCTTTATGAGAAGAGCAACACATCAATAATCTGGGACAAGATAGAGGACCCGGATGTGCAGGTTGCCTTCTTCACAGCACCCTCCGTGCGTGCCACCCTGGGCGAGGCCTTCGGCCTTCCTGCAGGGACCAACTGCGAGGGCAAGATGGTAACGGCCATCAAGCAGATGGGCGAGACTGCCATGTGCTTCAACATGGACATCACCGCAGACCTTACCATAATGGAAGAGGCCAACGAGCTCATGACCCGCATCACAAAGGGCGGCAAGCTTCCCATGTTCACAAGCTGCTGCCCCGCATGGGTAAAGTTCGTGGAGAGCTACTATCCGGAGTACATAGACAGCCTTTCCACATGCAAGTCCCCTCAGGAGATGTTCTCCGCCGTCCTCAAGACATACTACTGCGAGAAGAACGGCATAGACCCCAAGAACCTCTACGTGGTCTCCGTCATCCCCTGCACGGCCAAGAAATTTGAGTGCCAGCGTCCTGAAGAGGGCGGCTACACAGACATGGCCATAACTACCCGTGAGCTTGCAAGGATGATTTCCGAGGCATCCCTCAACTTTGAATCACTTCCTGACACTCCGTTTGACAACCCGTTCGGCACTGCAACAGGCGCAGGCGCCATCTTCGGAGCAACCGGCGGCGTAATGGAGGCAGCGCTCCGCACTGCCGCCCTGAAACTGGACGGCAAGGCCGCACCCCTCAAGTTCCACGAAGTCCGCGGCACTGCAGGCATCAAGGAAGCCACATACATCCTGCGCGGAGTGGAGATTACCGTAGCCGTGGCATCCGGCCTCGGCAATGCCCGCAAGGTCATGGAGATGATAAAGTCCGGCGAGAAGAACTACACCTTCGTTGAGATCATGGCATGCCCCGGCGGCTGTGTCAACGGCGGCGGCCAGCCCTACGTCCATGACGAGATCCGCAACAACTACGACCTCAAGGCTCTGCGTGCGCAGGTCCTTTATGACAGCGACCGCAAGAACAAGCTGCGCCGCGCTGACCAGGACCCTGCAGTCAACAAGCTCTACAAGGAGTACTTCGGCGCTCCCAACTCCGAGAAGGCCCACCAGCTTCTCCATACGCACTATGTAAAGCGCCGTCTCTACTGATTCCAACCGTTAACAGCATAATATACAAAAATGCCCTCTGTCCCTTCCGGAACAGGGGGTATTTCATTCTCTTATACTTAACGCCACAGGCAAAACAGCCCTCTTACAGCGCGTTAAAGGCCCAAACGGGCCCCTTGCGCGCTGCATCTGCACACAGACCTTGCGGGCGGCCTGCAACTGCCGGCTGCCCTGAAGGGCAGAGGCAATTATGCCCGCAGAAGCAAAGCAGGGCGCAAGCAGCAGCTTATGACCTTCGCAAGACTTAATCCCTGTCCTGGGTCTCTATCTCTTCCAGTTTGTCCAGATAGTCTTCCACAGCTGCCTGGAAGGCCTTCTCCAGCTCTTCCAGAGAATAACCCTCATACGTCACAGGGGCATCCAGGCCCAGCACCTTGCCGTAGAACCTGCCGTGCCCGGCCTCTTCAATGCTCCCTGTGCATCCAAGGTAGCTCATTGTTGCCTTGTCCATAATATCCTGCCTCCCGAATACTTCATACTCTCTCATATCACAGGCCTAAGAACCTGAATTGCCTGTCCTTCTGGACAGCTCATTGCGCACGGATTCCTCCACAAAGCTGTTAAGGCTCATGTCATGGGACAGAGCATATACGGCGGCCCTTCTGTGGAGCTCCGGCGATACACGCACGTTGAAGCTTCCCTTGTATGCCTTCTCCGGTCTGATTCCTTTCTCCTCACAGAGGGAGAGGTATGAGTCCACAGCGTCATGGAAGTCCTTTACCAGCTCATCCCCTGTGCGGCCCTCATATGATATGAGCGCCCGGATACCCAGGACCTTGCCGTAAAACAGGCCGTCCTGCTCAGAGAGCTCTATGCTCCCCGTATAGTCCTTGTAGTTCATCACAGCGCTCATTTTATCAGTCCTGCCGGCATTGCGGCCAGCCCGCAGGCGGCCCACTGCCGGACAGTATACACCTGTACGGTTTATTTTGCAACTGATAACAGTTGCAAAACGGCAACTTATGCGCTTATGCGCTTTTGAAGCAAAAACAAGCCGCACCCGGAAGGAGTGCGGCGATCTTCTCTCAAGTCTTAAGACTGTGTCATGCTGTAAGATTACTCAGCTGCCGTCTCGTCTGCTGCAGCTTCTTCGGTCTTCTCTTCGGGAAGAGTGTCGGAAAGCTTGGAGCTGTCAATCTTCTGCTCTTTGTTCTTTGTAAGTGCCTGATATACGAATGCTGCGATGATGCCGCCAAGGCAGGGTGCTATGATCCAGATCCAGAGCTGGCTTGCAGATGTTGTGTTGCCGGCGATGCACTGAAGAATGGAGGGAGCGATGGATCTTGCGGGGTTGACGGATGTCCCGGTGATGTTGAGTCCAAGAAGATGTACAAGGGTAAGAGCAAGGCCGATAACGATGCCTGCATGCTTTCCGCTGTGGAATCTTGTGTCTGTTGCGCCGAGAACTGCGATTACGAATACGAATGTAAGGATGATCTCAGCGATGAATCCAACGATGAGGGCAGCGCCTGTTACAGAACCGGTATCACTGTACGCATAGAGTACGGAGGACTGAACCTCATTTCCGCCGAGTGAGCCAAAGCCGCCCATGAAGAGTGCGAGGATGAACGCGCCTACGAATGCGCCTATAACCTGTGAAAGGATATAGAATCCGCAGTCCTTCCAGGACATTCTCTTGGAGATTGCCATTCCAATTGATACGGCGGGGTTGATGTGGCATCCGGAGATGTTGCCGATTGAATATGCCATCGCAACTATGACAAGGCCGAAGGCAAGAGCTGTGGGAACGATGGAAGCTTCTGTGAATGCTGCAACGCCGCAGGCGAAGAGTACGAGCACGCAGGTTCCTATGCCTTCAGCAAGACACTTCTTAAGCAAAGACATTTGTATTACCTCTTTCGCATAGATTTCACCCTGGATTTTAGTCATTTGGCCTGTGGAAGTCAACAGATAAATCCAGCAATTAACGTAAATTTGTCGTATTCTGCAAGAGAAAATTTACACATATGTTGCAGCTGTCTGTTTTTCAGCGGCTTGCCGCCTTAAACCCTCATGCAGGCCATCCTCCGCCGGCAGCATGAAGTGCGGCTCATATGAAAAAGCCCGGGCAGTGCCCGGGCCGGAGGTCATTTCCTGCCTGTTTTTGTTTTGGACCTGGCCTTTTTGCCCTTGGGCTTGGATGTGTCCGGCGTAAGGTCCGGGAAGAACAGCTTTTCCCAGCTCTGGGCGGAGTACAGGGCAGAGCAGTTGGAGTAGAGCTTCTTGTATTTGCCGTAGAAGAACAGAAACTGGAATACGGTGCGGATAGTGGCCCGGCGGTACTTGCGGCGCTGGGCTTTGTCGAAGGTGCATACATAGCCCTGGCGGCGGACAGGGTCATAGTTAATGATGGTTTTTTTGCGGAAGCAGTCCATGGCTGCCGGATTTCCGGCATCCGTCACAACCGTTTCATCGGCCAGCATGGAAGGGGGGAAGTAAGCCTCAAGGAACATTATGACCCTCCCGTGCCGTTTCTTGTCATCGCCGGCGTCATCCGGACGCTCATAATTGAGGTCCTCTATGCCGTACAGAGTCTCGAGGGTCTCCTTGTCCAGATATACGGGCGCCTTGTCATTTATGACCTTGTTCAGTATAACGGGGTCTGTCCTGGTTAAGAATGACGGGCCTTTTTTGACATCCAGAAAAGACCTGTATATGAGCTCCACGCTCATGTAGTTCTTGAGGACCAGCCCTTTGAACATGAAGTATGCGTAGTTTATGGCTGCCTTGAAACGGCTGCACTTATGGTGCATTATGGCCGTTATAAGGAAATTGCGCCTGGAGTAATAGTCCAGCACTCTGGAGTACTTGTTGTCAAAGTCCTGGTGCCAGACAGCAAGGCCGTTCATTAAAATGAGCTCCTTGTACGTGCGCAGGCCGTATTCTATATCATCGGATTTTATGAAGAACGGCATCGGAAGGCCGTAATCCTGCACAAAGTGCGCAGGCATGCAGCAGTACCACCAGGCATTGTAATCCGGCGTGTCTGCATCCTGGTTCTTAAGAAGGTTTTCTTCCAGGCGCATGTCCAGGTCCTTGTTCACGGACTTTAGGGAAAGCCCGTTGAACAGTCCGCCGAACTCATGCTGCATGTAGGGGTGGGAGAGCTTCAGCATGACGCCGCCAACGGCGGCATCCTTGTGCTCCTCCGTCAGGGCACAGAGTATGTTATATGTGCGTTCTATTGTGCCGAAGCTGAACTGGATGTCATCATCCATAAGCAGCATATGGGTGTACTCTTCATGCCTGGAGAGCTCATACATGCCCCTTGCAAAGCCGCCGCTCCCTCCAAGGTTGCGGTTGGGATATACCGTATACAGAGGATCTTCTTCCCACGCAAGGGTCTCTGCGTTGTCCACAATGAACACATGAATCCTGTCTGCCCAGACGGGGTTTTTCTGTATGGCCCCCCGGAGCTTCTCCATATTGGCCTTAAGGAACTCTTCCCTCTTATAGGTGCATATTACAAGTCCCAGCTTGACTGGCCTTTCCGGCTCTTTTTCCGTCTCCCAGCGTGCTCCGTGGAAGACGCATGCAGAGGCAGCTGTTATGGTGAAGTATAAAAAGCTTCCCATCTTGGTGTCCGGTATTACTGTGGACACGATCCCCCTGCCCTGCCTGAAGTCTGATACCAGCTCGTGCGGTTCCCCGTTCTGGTCCATGCAGAAGATCTTTACGGTATATATGCCTGTGATGTCCAGATATAATACCGGTTTGTCTATGCCACAGTAATGGTAATACTCATAATACGGGTACAGATTAAAGAAAGTGCTGAAAGAGACTGTGTCCCCGCACTCTATTCTCAACGTATTATACTGCCTGCTGTGCCTGGCTTTTCCCCTGTAAAAGAGCTCATTAAGCTCTGTGCTGCCATCTCCCAGCGTTATATCATACAACTTCACAAGTCTATATTATCATACCAAATCCAAAGCGTCAACTGTTCAAATGTTCAGCATATACTGCTAAAATGCTGTATATTCCGGACCAGAGAGCCGTCCACGGCCTCCCCGGGGGCCGGGATGCCCCTTCAAGGGACCATTGCAGGTGATTCGCAGCCATTGTGCGGACCTTGCATGCAGTGTGAAAGCCATAAGGAATTTGTGCGGATTTTCATATGAAAGCCTGTTAATTATTGTGCAAACGGATTTTGTGTGATATAATTGCTTGCAATTGACCGGGCAGGCGGCCCGGTGAGAAAATAAAGCTGCCAGATGCCGTGGCAGCGTTTCGCAGGAGAATGAACAGTGCCGCATAATGTTATAGCAGAGGCCAAAAGGTGCCTCAACTGCAAGAATCCGCTGTGCGTGAAGGGATGCCCCATACACACGCCAATCCCTAAGATGATCTCCATGTTTCTGAACGGACAGATCAAGGAAGCAGGGAAGATGGTCTTTGACAACAACCCTCTGTCCGTAGTCTGCTCAATAGTATGCAACCATGACGCCCAGTGCCAGGGGCACTGCGTCAGGGGCATAAAGGGAGAGCCCGTGCTCATCTCCGTTGTGGAGAACTTCATCTCATCCAACTTCCTGGACTGCATGAACGTTGAAAAGGGTCCTTCCAACGGCATAAAGGTGGCCGTAGTCGGCGCAGGTCCTGCAGGAATAACCATTGCAATCAAGATGGCGCAGCTCGGATATGACGTCACCATGTTTGACTCCAAGCCCAAAGTGGGCGGCGTGCTCCGTTACGGAATTCCTGACTTCCGTCTTTCCCACTCCATTGTGGACAAGTACGAGGTCCTTCTGCGCAAGCTGGGCGTAAAGATCCGTTACAACATAACCATAGGCAAGGTCATAGGCATTGAGGAGATGTTCAGGGACGGCTTCAAGGCCATCTCAATAGGCACTGGAGTTGCCTGGCCCGTGACCCTCAACATAAAGGGAGAATCCTTGGGCCACGTGCACTACGGAGTGCATTACCTCTTTGACCCGGACGTATATGACCTCGGGGACAAGGTGGTTGTCATCGGCGCCGGAAACGTTGCCATGGACGTAGCCCGCACGGCTCTCAGAAAAGGCGCCCAGGATGTCAAGATCATGGTCCGCAGCGACCGCTATTCCGCCAGCAAGGAAGAGCATGACTACGCCGAGATAGAGGGAGCGCAGTTCATATTCAACAAGGCTCCCATGGAGATAACCTCTGAGGGCGTATACTTTGCCAACACCGTATGCGATGAAAACCACAAGGTAATATCAATGTCGGATGACTGGGAGTTTGTTCCGGCCACAACCGTCATGATATGCGTCTCCCAGCGCCCGTCCAGCTTCATTCTCACCCAGACAAAGGGGCTGGAGATAAACGAGAAGGGTCTTGCCAAGATAGGCGAGAACGGCGAGACAACACGCGAGGGGCTTTTCGCGGCAGGAGACGTAATCCGCGGAGCAAAGACGGTAGTGGAGGCGGCAGAGACGGCAAAGCGTGTCGTGGCAGGCATGGATGCATACCTCAAGGGCCTCCAGTACGGCAACGAGGAAGGCGGGGACGAACAGGACAGAGACTGACATCCTTTCCCGATCCGCTAAGCCTTAAAAGAGCCGCAAAAGAGCCGCAAAAGAGCCGCAAATGACGGCAGATATACTTAAGCCGGCGTCATATGGGCGCATGTATGCAGGAACAGTGTTCCGCATGAAACAAACATGCGGGAACACAGGCGGAAACGCAGAACTGAAGCGGGGAAAAATCAATGGCAGGCAAGACGAGCAAGTCTTCAGAGAACTATCTGGAATGCATACTGCTTCTGTCCGGGGAATCTGAGATGGTGCACAGAGTGGATGTGGCGAGACGCATGAAAGTGTCCCAGCCGGCAATCCAGAAAGCGGTGCATGTGCTGGAGGATGAAGGATACGTGGAGTGTGAGGGGATGCATATCTTTCTCACGCCCAGAGGACAGGAGTATGCCGCGTACGTGTACAACAGGCACTGCATTATCCGCGAGTTCCTTGAAGCCCACGGCGTGAACTTCAGCGATGCCAACGATGACGCCTGTGAGATGGAACACATAGTGAGCGATGCCACCTTTGAGATGATGGAGACATACGTCAACGCCCTGCACGGCAGAAAGAAAGAGTAACAGTAACGCAGCAAGGGGTGCGTAAGCTAAGCTTCGCACCCTGTATCATATACAGCCCACATACAGCGCACATGCAGCCCGCAGGGCACTGCAGCTCACAGTGCACTCCAGCCCGGCCGCCCAAGCGGCCGCACCCGGCCCCGGAAGGCCTCATATGCATATGAAGACAATAGGCTTCGCCATACTTACATGGAACTCCGTCAACTGCATAAAGGACTGCCTGGACGCCATCCTGAAACTGGATGACACAGGGCTCGTGGCGTGTGAGATCTCCGTTTTTGACAACGGCTCCGCAGACGGCACCGCAGACTGCCTGCGCTCCCTGGCGTCTCCCAAGATCCGTGCGGCATACTGCGACAGGAACATAGGCACCACAAAGGGGCGCAACCTTGCCGCGCAGCAGCTTCCGGATTGTGATTACATCTGCTTCCTGGACTCGGACGCATACATCATGGACCAGGACGGTATTCTTTCCGCGCTGGACTACCTGGACACCCATCCGGATGCGGGCATTATCGGACCCGCCCTCGTGAGCGGGGACGGCTCCATACAGCCCTCCGCACGCAACATACCGTTACGCCGCGAGAAGTTCCTCAAAGTTATGCCCTTCAAATCTGCGCAGCGCAGGGCGGAGGCCATGGAACACGTCTCATATGATGACTCTCCGGACATCTTCCCTGTGGGCTACCTCATGTCTGCGTGCATTATAATGAAGTCTGAGACATACAAGGCCATAGGCCCCTGGGACGAGAAGATCTTCTACGCCCCGGAGGACGTGGATTACTGTGTCCGCGCCTGGAAGAACGGATTCAAGGTCATATACTGCAGAACCTGGCTTGTCATGCACGAGTGGCAGCGGATCTCCCGCAAAAAGCTTGTCTCCAGACACAACTTCTCCCACATAAAAGGCCTTATGTACTTCTACCGCAAGCACAAGCATCTCAACAGGCTCCGCGCCTATATCCAGGCAGAGTATGATGCCGCCTGCTTCGTCCCTGCCTCTGAGCCTGAAACGGAGCCGCAGGATACGGAATAGCACACTTATACGCTCTTTAAGCGGTTTTGCAACAGTATGAAAGAGATAGACTCGGAAGAGCTTAAAAGAATAGAAGTGGACCTTCTGTCCGCCGTGGATGCCATCTGCAGGCAGAACGGATACAAGTATTCCCTGTACGCAGGAACCCTCATAGGCGCAGTGCGCCACCAGGGCTTCATCCCGTGGGATGATGACGTGGACATAGTCTTAACCCGCCCGGACTATGACGCCTTCATAGACTACTGCATGAACAACGAAGTTCCCTTCAACCTTGTATGCAGCCGGACGGAGCCCAATTACGGCTATCTTTTCGCCAAGGTCTGCGCAAAGAACACGATAATACAGGACAATGTCATAGACATAGACGGCGTTGACCTGGGGGTCTACATAGACCTCTGGCCCCTGGACGGCTTAGGCGACACCCGCAAGAAGGCCGTAAAGACATACCGCTCCACGCTCTTCAAGCGTGAGCTCCTCGTTGCCGCCAACTGGCGCGGTTTCCACAGGTCCAAAACAAGGCCCTGGTACGTGGAGCCTGTACGCCTTGCGTTCTATATAATGAGCCGTTTCTGCTCCAGACAGAAGCTTATAGCATCCCTGGAAAAGAAGTTCCGCAAGACCCCGTATGACACATCCGAGTATGACGGCGTAATCATAGGCTCATACCTGGAGAAAGAGATCTTCCGCAAGGGAGAGATGCTTGACGAAGTCATCCCCGCCAAATTCGAGGACCGTGAGTTCTTCATAACGGCCAACTACGACTCCATTCTCACGCAGGTGTACGGGGATTACATGCAGCTTCCCCCTGAGGCCAAGCAGGTCTCACGGCATTCATTTAAAGCCTATTACACGGACACAGAAGCCTCTGAAGAGCCTTCCGCAGAAGGGGAGGCAGAACTCTCCAAGGGCTGAAAGAGCCCCGCATATTCCAAATACAAGCATAAAAAGCGGCCTCCGCAAAAGGGGACCGCTTTATTGGGTGCGTCAGTGCTGGAATGCTGGATTAGAATACAGCCACAACAGCTCCGCCGTAGGTGTTGGTGATGTATGTCCTTACATCATCTGAAAGAACGGCATCCACGAGGGCCTGGATCTTGTCGCTGTCCTTGTTGTCCGGACGTGCTGCGATAACGTTGACGTAATCGGTTACGTGCTCATCCGTTGCCTTTTCTGTGGCAAGAACCTGGTATTTGTCCGCAAGGCTATACTGGAGAGCATAGTTGCCGTTTACGATAGAAATGGTTGCATCTTCAATATTGGTGGCGCAGTACTGAGCCCCGACTTCCGTAATGGTAAAGTCATAGGATGACGAATCAATGTCTTCCTTTGTCAAGGCGGTCAAATCGGAATTCTCTTTGATTGTAATGAGTCCTTCTGCCTGGAGAAGAAGCAATGCTCTGGCCTCGTTCGTTCCATCGTTGGGAACGAGGACAACATCCCCTGACTTCAGATCGTCAAGGCCGGTGTAGGAGCCATACTTTCCGCCTGAGTAGATGGAGAACGGCTCATAGTGCACCTGAGCGACAGCCACAAGGTCATAATTCCATTCTTCATTGAACCAGTTGAGGTACTGGTTGTGCTGGAAGTAGTTGGCATCCAGAGAGCCGTCATAAAGAAGTTCATTGGGCGTCACATAGTCATCTATGACTTTTACTTTCAGCTTGTAGCCTTCTTCCTTAAGAATGGGCTTCACAACATTCTCAAGTATCTCAGCATGGGGAGTGGATGATGCGCCTACTGTGATGGTGTATTCGCTGTTTCCGCAGGCGGAGAATGCGAGTGTGCCGCACACGGCGGCAGCTGCTACTGTTAAAATGGCAAGTGCCTTGAATACTTTTTTCATAATCTATCTCCTTATTTATAACAAATCTATGCGTATATGTTGATGTTTCGGGCCTGCCCATATTATTTGGCCATGCCTTTGCTGCGTCTGTCACGCTTCTTCGCAAGCCACAGGCCGAGCTCCTGGAAGACCTGCACGATGATAACTATGAACACCACGGTCACAATCATTACTGTCGTGTTGTTTCTGTAGTAGCCGTACGTCAAAGCTATCGTGCCAAGTCCGCCGCCCCCGCAGAAGCCTGCCATTGCGGAGTAGCCTATGATTGTCACAAGGGCAACCGCTGCATTTGAGATGAGGGACGGTACTGCCTCAGGGAGCAAGGTCTTCCACATTGTTTTGAAAGGTGAAGCACCGCATGCAAGGGAGGCTTCTATGAGACCGGAGTCAACTTCTTTCAGAGATGTCTCTGTAAGCCTCGCTATAAACGGCGCAGCCGCTATAGTCAGCGGCACGGTCACTGACTGCCACCCAAGGGCCGTGCCCAGAATTGCCCTCGTAAACGGCATTACAAGCACAAGCAGGATGAGGAACGGGATGCTTCGCAGGATGTTCACTATGACGCCCACAATCTTGTTGAGCCATATGCAGGGTTTCAGGCCTCCCTTGTCCGTTACGGCAAGCAGCACACCGAGGGGAATGCCTATGACGTGGGCTATTATTGTTGAGATGACGGTCATCCCTAATGTCTCCAGGATGCCCCATCCGATTTCGCCCCATATGTAACTGGTTATCTCCAACATTCCTGTTATCATAATGACGCTCCTTCGTATGCAAGCAGTCTCTTTGCGGCTCTTGACTGCGGGTTCGTGAAAACTTCTTCAAGTGTGCCCCTCTCCATAATCTGGCCATCCTCTATGACGGCTATTCTGTTGCAGAGGGAGCGAACGATGTTGAGCTGGTGGGAAACCACGAAGATGGAAAGGTTGCGGGTCTTGTTGATGTGGAGAAGAAGCTCTACTATCTGCTGTGCTGTCTCAGGGTCCAGGGCTGAGGTGGCCTCATCGCAGATGAGAAGCTCCGGGTCCAAAGCAAGTGCGCGGGCTATTGCCACACGCTGCTTCTGTCCGCCGGAAAGCTGTGAGGGGTAGGACTTGAGTTTGTCCCCGAGCTTGACTTCCTCCAAAAGGCTTGTGGCCTTTGCGATGGCTTCATCCTTCTTGACGCCGGCGGCCTCCAGAGGATACATGACGTTCTTTAAGGTGTTGCGCTGCTGCAGCAGGTTGAAGTTCTGGAATATCATGCCTATCTTTCCGCGGGCCGCATACAGCTCCTTGCCCTTGAGCTTCAGGATGTCCCTTCCGCAGAAGAGCACTTCGCCGCTGTCCGGACGCTCCAAAACGTTGACGCACCTTGCAAGCGTGGATTTTCCGGCTCCGGAGAAGCCTATGACTCCCAGTATCTCGCCGTACCTTATGTCCAGGTTGATGTCCTGCAGCGCGTTAACGGTGCCCTCTTTGGACTTGAAAGTCTTGTTCACGTGCTTTATGCGCACCACATACTTGGAATCATCTTCATCCTGCTCTTTCGCCAAACCGGCTGCCGGCTCCAGGGCGGCACTGTCTGTGCTTTGCGTATCTTCTGCGGACGTACAGGCTTCTGCTGCATTCGTATCTTCCAGGGATTCAGTTGTCTCCGGGGCATCCTGCTCCAGCCTTTCTTCTTCCATGAATGGTCTCCTTAACGGATGAATAATATGTCTGCGCGCTTTGGCGCAGGATCTTATCTAAATGTAGTGTACCAGGCGTCAGGTGCACATTCGGAACACTGCAGACGGATTCATCATAACCCTCCCCATTGAAAAAGCCCGTGGCTCACTGCGCACGGACTTCGTATAAAGACGAGGGCATTATAAAAGCCTGTGCGCATTCACACAGGCTCTGCTTGCTCAATTCAATCAACATGCGAAGACTGTGTGCCGGATTAACATTCGCCACACATGCCCATAATGCTGGAGTTGTAGTAACTGCTTGTACGCATAAAGTCTTCCTCGCTTGCTTTGTGTCTAGAATATAGCAGACCTTAAAACCGATTGTCAACGATTTTAAGGGCACTTCGCCAAATTTCCTTCAGCAAATTTCAATCTCCGCAAATTCTGCAATCTGCAGAAATTATGCCACATAGTGATGCATATCTCCTGTCGTGTGCCTGCAAATGCCAGATTCTAATGCCATACAAAAAGTTAAGACGGCAGAAGCCAGGGCATTACACTGCCCTCTCTTAGCTGTACGATAGCGTGTGAAGGGAGGGGAGGAAGTCGCCAAGCGGCAGACGAGGGCTACGGCTTCCCTTGTGGCTTACTGTATGATATAACAAACGTATCTGTCCGCACATCATTCTGTACTGCAGAACATAAGCAGCTGCCTTGCAGGATGACGTGATTCATGGGAGATGATTTTATACGGGTTTGAATCAGATATCAGGTAACAGTCAGACATGTAAAACCATATAGAAGTTATATTTTATATTTTTATTTCAGTATTTTGCCAGAAAATTACATAAATTGACTTTAAAAACTTGATTTAAACCCTTTTATATTTGAAAGCAACGGGTCACATCCGGCAGACTGGCCACATAGCTGGTCTCATGCTCAAATGAATCCCACACGGAAGGTATGGGAGAGCGGATTTCCTTCGCAGGGCCTGCAAACGCTTGCAGGACAGGGCCTGCCCGTGGTATAATCCGGGTATGGAAAGATATGTGGCTTTTGACATCGGGGACAGAAGGATAGGCGTGGCCATATCGGACCCTGGCAACACATATGCCCTGCCGTCCGAGACATACAACCGCAAGGGATTCAGGGATGACGTTGCGGCTGTGGCCCAAATAGCGCAGGAAAAGGGCGCCACCTGTGTGGTCTGCGGGCTGCCGGTCAACTTTGACGGATCCGAGTCCGTGCAGACGGAGAGGGCCAGAGGCTTTATCCTGGAGCTGGAGAAGCAGCTTAAGGTTCCGGTTGTCTGTGTGGATGAGAGGTTCACCACTGTCATGGCGGATGACACCTTAAAGAGCGAGGGCATGAGGGGCGAGAAGCGCAAAAAGTACGTTGATGCCCTGGCGGCTGCCAACATCCTGGACGGGTATCTTTCCAGACTGCAGGCACAGAAAAAGAGTGAGGAGACAGATATGAACGAGGATATGGATGACGAGACGGATGATGACGAAGAGTATGAGGAAGGCATCATAGAGCTCATAGATGACCAGGGCGAGACCGTGAAGTTCACGCAGATAGGGACTATGGAGTACAAGGACGTGCCCTATGTGTTCCTTGTTCTTGCAGAGCCTAAGGAAGGGTACTCGGATGAGGACATCTTCGTGTTCAGATATGAGCAGAGGCTTTTAAAGCCCGGCGAGGACGGCTACGTTGAAGGCGAGGACAACATCGCCGGAATGCTGTATCCCATAGAGGACGAGGCCCTCATGGAAGAGGTCTTCGAGGCTTTCCAGAACGAGACGGACGATGAAGACGAGGACGAGGATGACGATGAGGGAGACATACCCCTCTGATTAAAAACAGGGGCTCATATATGCCCCATTCAAAGCGCACAAGGCTCCTGTTTTGGCGCTGCATGCAAAAAAATCTGAGACAACAAAAAGGCCCGTACAGACAGCTGTGCGGGTCTTTATGTTTCGGGAGAATCCGGTGATATATCTCACGCCACAAGAGGCGTGAAAGGGTGGGTTAGTCGATTGTTATCTGATGCGATGTGTCTGCCTTGGGTGCGGCCTTGGGAACCTCAAGGGACAGGATGCCGTTATTATACCTTGCCTTGATGTCCTTCTCTGAGATGTCTGTGCCTACGTAGTAGCTGCGCTGGCAGGACTCGCTTATCTCTCTGCGGATGTAGTGCTTGTCCTTGGACTCTTCCTTGGTCTCCTTCTTAGCGGAGACGGTGAGGTACCCGCTCTCAAGGGATATCCTGATCTGGTCCTTGTCATAGCCGGGCATTTCCAGCTCCAGCTCGTAAGAGTTCTCGCCCTCTTTGATGTTGGTTCTCAGTGCGTTGGGCTCATCGTAGAAAGCAGGCATGAAGAAGTCATCAAACGCATCGAACAGATCGTAGGGTGTGGTTTTCTTCTGAAGTGAGTTTTTCATAATCTGATCTCCTTAACGTTTATTGCGGATCTGCAAGCTGCTTGTGTGCTTTCATTCTTATCCGTTCATAATACTATATAAAGCAAAAATCCGGCGATTAAACAAGATTGCGGAAATTTTCACACAATCTTAACAAAACCCCTCATCCAACCGGGTGAGGGGTCTGAATTCTGCTGTTTTGCTGCCGCGGACTGCTCCCTAAGTCCTGCAGCAGGCGCATTTTCGCAGGATGCGTCATCTCTTGATGTCGTAGTTCTGGTTCATAAGGGTCTTTATGGACTCTTCATCGTCCGTTATGTTGAAGTCACCGTGCATCGTATGCTTGATGACGGAGGATGCCACGGCGAAGTTCACGAGGGTGTCCGGGTCCATCTCACGCATCATGCCGAAGATCATGCCGCTGGCGAACGCATCCCCGCCGCCCACGCGGTCCAGGATGGAGAAGCGGAACAGGTTGCTCTCAAAGGTCTCCCCATTGTACCACATGAATGCCTTAAGGGAGTTCTCGCTGCCGCTGTGGACGTATCTCAAATGCCTGCCTATGGCCTTGAAGTTGTAGCGGTTGTGAAGCTCGCGGAATATCCTGTCCTGCTCCTTGTAGGAAGGGTACGGGGGCAGGGCGTCCTTCATATCCACGCCGTTCTCGTCCCTTAGGTTGAGGGGCTCTATGCCGAACAGCACATCTATGTACGGCAGGTATGTGGTTATGCAGTCCCTGGCTTCCTGCCATCCCCACAGCGCAGACCTGAAGTTGCAGTCAAAGGACACGGTAAGACCTAAGTCCTTTGCTGCCTTCAGGGCGTACATTGTGAGGTCTCTGCAGTTCTGCGACAGCGCCGGCGTGATGCCGGACATGTGCAGCCAGGTGAAGCCCTTGAGAATCTTCTCAAAGTCCACCTGCGAGTAGTCATACCTTGAGAACGCGGACCCCTTGCGGTCATAGAACACCTTCGAGGACCTTACGCCGAAGCCTTCCTCGAGGTAGTATATTCCAAGCCTGCCGCCCTGTGCATAGATGCAGGGGGAGCAGTGCACGTCATTGGATCTCAAATATCTTATGGCGGCCTTTCCGAGCGCCGTGTCCGGCACTACAGAGAAGAATGTGGCATCCACGCCAAGGTTTGCAAGCGCTGCAGCCACATTGGCTTCTGCGCCTCCGTATGTTATGCCGAACGTTGTGGCGTTCTTAAGCTTTTCATAGTTGGGGGGCGTAAGCCTCATCATGACCTCGCCCATAGTTATGAACCTGTTTCCGGCCAGGCTCTTTTCCTGCTGTTCCATTCTGTCTCTCCTTGAGAAGTCTGTGCGACACTGTTTTTCCTGCGGGCAAATCTCTTTGCTCAATCATTATACTACACCCGTCTCATTTTGTACAGGGGGCAAATCTTTTAGCTGTAATTGAAAAGAAGGGGTAACTTAACAAAATAGAGATTTTTACGATAATAAATGCAAATACTGTTCGTTTTTAATTGACATTATAATAATTTCCGTCTAAAATAGGTATCGGAATGGAGGTATATCATGACGGAGGATAGTTTAGGGGGGAGAATGACCGCCTTGTTGAATAGTCAGAACATGACTCAAAAGGAGCTTGCAGAAAAGGCGGGGATAACAGAGGCCGCAATATCGCATTATATCAAAGGGGATCGTTATCCAAGGTCGTATGTTTTATCAAGGATAGCAGCAGTTTTAAACACCACAACGGACTATTTAATCGGGGCCACAGGAGAGAATGATGAAATTGCCAATGCTAAAACGTTGCTTGCAAGAAACGCTTCAACAATGACAATGCGTCAGAAAAAAGAGATAATGGATATTTTGTTTCCGGATGATTAGTGGATGGCTATGTATCTTGAGTATGAGACATATGAATATATAAAAGGTGAGGCTGTAGCGGTATTTAAGCAATATAGCGATTTGTCCTATCCAATTAATGCTTTTGCCGTGGCCAAGGACCTTGGTATTATTGTTGTGCCATATTCAAGTTTAGCTGATGACATGATGGAAAAATGCATGCAAGAAAGTAAAGATGGGTTTTACTATCCAGGTGATTTTTTTGATGACGAGAACACGACGGATCATATTTACTATAATGATTCACAAGTTGAAAGTAGAATAACTTACACTATATTGCATGAGATAGGACATGTAGTGCTTGATCATGAACCAACGACTAATCGTGGACTGATAGATGATGATAGACGCGAGGCGGAAGCAAATTTCTTTGCTAAGTATATTCTTGCTCCACCCCCGCTTGTTAATCTGATAATGCCACAGGGTCCAAAGGATATAGTCAAATGGTTTCATGTTAGTAAGGAAGCAGGCCAATACGAATACACATATTATCAAAAGTGGCTTGATTTGCCATTTCATATGTATACAGAGTATGAATCTTATCTTATAGATAGATTTGCCTGTTGCTTTAATAAGTAAGTTGAGGTCTTGGTCCACATATCTATGGTGGGCATAAATACATTGACGCGAGCTGTATTGATACTACCAATGTTAATGCAGCAGATGGAGATATGAATCCTTTGAGTAAGTTTTCATTTCATATCTCCAATATTGTAAATTATAAAAACTTTTATAGGAGAGAGAAATGAAAAAAATCTCGAAGAAAGTCCACCATAAAGATGGATCTGTTTCCCGTTGCCCTGAAGATATTTATCGTCTTCTGAATCTCAGTGTATTGCATTACACGAATATGACACACAGTGCAGAAGGAACGGATATGCCTGTTGTGCCTTGTGATACGCATTTTATCCCGGATTTCCTGGCTCTATACAGTGAACCAGGATTGTATCATAAAACACCATTAACTGCTGTGTGTTTCTATGAGTATGATTATCTGTTTGATGATATAGATGGAATATACAACGCAATCTATTACAACAAGAAGGATTTGCTGGACAGATACAGGGAGAGATTCAAAGATGTCCGCATCTTCATATCGCCGGATTACTCGGAATTTGGTGATTTACACAAGCCGGAGAATGAATACAGACTGTGGAAAGCCAGAATAGTATCGCTTTGGATTATTAATGATCTTAAAGCAATTCTCATCCCTAGTATAACGTATGTATCAAGGGAGACTTTCCCTTTTTATTTTAGTGGATTGGAAGATTGTTCTGTTGTTGCCTTCAGTACAAAGGGGCATATCAGGAACAAAGAAGACAGGGCTTTGCTTGTTGCTGCAGTAAAGTATGCTGTTGACCATCTTCCTCTCAGTACAATAGTTGTTTATTCGGTGTGTGGTCATGACGAGACTTCATTGGAGTTGTTCCGCTATGCAAAGGAGAAAGGTGTTGATGTTATAATCCCAAATAACTCTTTACGAGAGCGCAATATGGGAAGGTGCTCTCATGAATAGCGGCGCATGCAAGCTGACAAACGGGCTTGAGGGATTACAGCTTAGCATTAACCAGATTCAAACCATAAATCAGATTTATGAAAACGAGATTGCTTTAGCTGATAAGATATCCGCAGAGGAGAAGCGCGATTTCTACATGAATAAGTTAGCAAAATCATGTCCTATATCAATCCCTTCAGATACAGAGATTAAATACCAAACTAAGGAAGGGTACATGCAGGTGACATACACATTTGGCGATGAGAATGTAAAATTTTCATGTAGATGGCATACAAGAAACCCAAAGGCAGCGAAGAAAACAAAAAGCTGCGTGCTATTGGGTAATAGAAAAGCATTATATGGGCATAGGGGCAGGTGTGAATCATAGACTATCTGGACGTTATGTTTTGACTGGATTTTCAACTAATGGAGAGCCCATATGGACAACCATTGATGATTGGAACAATGCGAAATATGCAAAGTCTACAACAGAAGCACAGAGGCAATTACTGGATGCTGGGCATTGGGAATACAAGTGAGTTTTATTGTAAACTCTCCGATCCAATTTTGGATATGCGTTAAAAAATAGGGATGCTGTTTGCATTAAATATTCTCCATAATGAAAAAGCCCGATGAGTGCTACCAACACCCACCGGGGTAAAGGATATGAATCCTTTGAGTAAGTATATTCATAATAATATCAAAATTATTTGTTGTCAAGTTTATTTTTATGAGCGGACAGCGTATTTACGTGAGGTATAGGACATTGATTATATTTAATTTACCAGATTACAGATTCTATGATGGCTTTGAGGGAGAGGGGGAACTGGAGCTTGATTTAGATGGGAATAGAGAAGAATCAATCCATATTTGGGAGGGGTATCTCAATGATGTGCTGCATGACCCAGACTTGAGTGGCAACGGCTGGACTGGTTTCATGAGGGACTGGCAGCAAGGTGAAAGAACTCTGGATTCATACAGACAGAATGTTCCCATAGAAGATATAGATGAGTATATAGCGGACTGGAAGCAGTATGAGAACAGACAATTTATGTTTCCAGACTCCAAAGAATGCTATGAGTTCATTCTGGCTTTCCTGGAATACGCCAAATCCACGGGCCGCATAATATATGCTACATACTGGTAATCACACAGGAAGACAGCAGGAGACACAATGAAAGTTGCTTTGGACATAAGCACCGTTACTTGCGAGGATATAGACTTCACGCCCCTTAATGAGACTGCAGCTTCAATGCTCCCTTCGGTGAGAATCCAGATGCCTTTAATGAAAATATAGATGCCATTATAATCGACAAGGTCTAACATAAGCTGTGTTAATACTACCAATTTTAATGCAGCCAATGGAGATATGAATCCTTTGAGTAAGTTTTTATTTCATATCTCTAATATATATAACTTTACATCAATTTTATTGGAGAGAGAAATGAAAAAAATCTCGAAGAAAGTCCACCATAAAGATGGAGCTGTTTCCCATTGCCCTAAAGATATTAATCGTCTTATGAATCTTATTTCTCATAACTCTTTACGAGAGCGCAATATGGAGAGGTGCTCTCATGAATAGTGGTGCATGCAAGCTGACAAGCGGGCTTGAGGGATTACAGCTAAGCATCAACCAGATTCAAACCATAAATCAAATTTATGATAATGAGATAGCTCTTGCAGATAAGATATCCGCTGAGGAGAAGCGTGATTTCTACATGAACAAGTTAGCTAAATCATGTCCCTTATCAATCCCTTCAGATGCAGAGATTGAGTATCAAACCAAGAATGGGTACATGCAGGTGGCATATACCTTTAGTGATGATAATGCTAAATATACATGCAGATGGCATACAAGAAATCTCAATGCCATGAACAAAACAAAAAAGGCTTGCTATTGGGTTATTGAAAAGCATGTAATGGGGAAAGGCTATGGCAAGGATTACCACCCTGCAGGGTGGTATGTGCTGACTGGTATTTCAAATAATGGAGAGCCTATATGGACAACAGAAGTTGAGTGGAGAAAAGCACGAAATGCAAATTATAATAATCATGCAACAGAAGGGCAAAAGGAATTGCTCGAGTCTGGACACTGGGAATACAAATAACTATATCCAAGGATGAAATATTTTCCGTGCAATCGAGAATGTGTAATAAAAAAGGAAGTTAAGACCTCGCTATCGAGAACAAAAATCAATTCTTTGAATAAGTGTTTTAATGAAATTATAAACATTAAGTTTTCGAATACAAGTGAGAAGTTTAGAGACTAAACAACAAAAAGTAGGCTATTTGATTATGGATATGTTTAATTTACCCGATGATCGCTTTTATAACGGCTATGAAGATGAACCCGAAGTGGAGCTTTCATTGGATGGCAACGAACAGGAGTCTATCCATATTTGGTTTGGTTACATATCGGATATCTTGGATCATCCTGATTTGAGCGGCAACGGATGGACAGGTTTTATGCGGGATTACCAGCAGGGTGAACGTACTATCGAAAATCTTGGCCAAATTGTTCCTATAGATCTGGATGAGTATATTGCAGACTGGAAGCAATATTCGGACAGGGTTTTTGACTTGCCGGAGACCAAGGAATGTTATGATTTCATCCTTGCCTTCATGGAATACGCCAGGCGTGAGGGCCGTACCGTCACCGTGACATACTGGTAAACACACGGAGAACAGCAGGAGACACAATGAAAGTTGCTTTGGACATAAGCGCCGTTACATGCGGGGATATAGACTTCACGCCCTTTGAGGAACTTGGAGAGGTTGTGCTCTTCAATGAGCCCTCGAAGGAGGAGCTGCATGCGCTTGCCGCGGACACAGATGCCATTATAGTGAACAAGGTCCTTATAGACAGGGACTTTTTGGCGCATGCGCCTTTGCTCAGATACGTGGGGCTGTTTGCTACAGGGTACAACAACATAGACCTGCAGGCGTGCAGGGAGAGGGGCATAGTGGTTTCAAACGTGCCCGCATATTCCACAAACGCCGTCACACAGCATGTCTTTGCCCTTCTGCTGTCCCTTATGGGAAAGATACCGGAATATGCTGCATCCGTGCAGCAGGGAGACTGGATACGCAGCAGGGCGTTCTGCTACTTCCCCTGGCCAACATATGAAATCTCCGGCAAGACATTCGGCATCATAGGATACGGCAGCATTGGAAGGAGCGTGGCCAGGGTGGCGGACGCTTTCGGATCCAGGGTTATTGTCAACACCCGCACAAAGCCTCAAGACTGCGCGTATGAGCTCGTGTCCAAGGAAACCATATTCCGCACAGCGGACATTGTGTCGCTGCACTGCCCTCTCACAGACCAGACAGCAAAGCTTGTGAACGCAGACACCCTGGCCATGATGAAGCCCACGGCGTACCTTGTCAACGCCGCCCGCGGAGGCCTCGTGGATGAGCCGGCCTTGGCCGCCGCCCTCAACGAAGGACGCATAGCGGGAGCGGGAGTGGACACCATCTCAGAAGAGCCCATGAAGGCCTCCAACCCTTTGCTTGGCGCAAGGAACTGCATCATAACACCCCATATAGCCTGGGTGCCGCATGAGACCCGGGACAGGCTTGTTCATACCGCCCTCTCCAACCTCAAGGCATTCCTTGCAGGCAGGCCGCAGAATACAGTCTCTTAAGCTTGCGCAAAAGAGAGCATATTCTGTTTCCGTAAACCCGTTCTGCCTTCGCAAAACGGGCATGGTTTGGCCTGCTAAGAAACAAATGTTCATACTCAAACCCAATTCAGCAACTTTTGCTGGCTGGCAAAAAAAGCTCCCCCGGCATGCGGGAGAGCATGTATTTCATATTCATATGGTGTTTGGCGGCAGGATTAGTTTGTGGCCTCGTTGGGTACGCCGTCCCAAAGGGTGCTCTCTATGCTGGAGAGTGTGTAGTTGAGGGTGCCGAGATTGTATGCAAGGGGTGATGAGATGGCAAGCATCGTAGCCCTGCCGGTGTTGTTTGAGCGGTTTTCTATTTCCGTGAACCAGTATGTCTGATATACGCCGGCCATGTTGCCGGAACCTTCTACGGATACGGCCACGGTGCCTACTGTGTCATTCGCGGTTACGTTGCCGTCCGAGTCTGTTGTGGTTGCCGTTGCGAAGAGGCCGCCTTCTGCCATGACGGCGGATACGGATGCAAGTGCATCATCATCCATTGCCGTATCTTCGCCTATATAATAATATGTAAGCATTCCGGCCTTGGGGACGAAGAGGTTCACGGACTGGGAGAGGGATGATGAGAGGTCACTCATTGCCCTGATGGAGACCTCCATGGAGCTGTTGTCGAAGAACGTGTCATCCGTGTCAAGGTCGTACGCTGTTGTGTCATTGTTGGCACTGTCCAGGTTGTCCGCGTATTCCACGGTGGCCTTGTAGCCGTCATACGTATAGTACGTAGTGTATGTGCAGTCCACAAAGTTTACGGCTTCATCAATGGAGCCGGGGGTATATACGGCGGGAGAATGGCTCACAATCTCCTGTCTGGAATACAGGGGCCTCAAGTAGTCTTCGCAGGAAAGGAAGTAGCACTCCGTTATGGCCTTGTCTCCGTCATATGTTGCCGTGTCTGCATCTGTGCCCGTGGCGTCGGTGCCCGTGTATGTGAATGTGACGGCGTCAAAGGTAAGCTCCGTCTTGTAATAGTATGCGGTTATTGTGCCGGCCTCAGAGTATGTTTCCCTGTAATCATCGCTGTCATATACCAGCGTGCCTGTGTCAAACGTAGTGGCATAGAAGGTGGTTGTGTATTTGCCGCCCTCATAGTTCACTTTGTATGATGCGTTGTATGCCACATCCTCGCTGTCATCCAGGGTGACATCGTAGTGCAGGATTTCCGGAGAGTAGTACTCGCTTCCGCTGTCCTTATTGAAGTAGTCCTGAATCCCCTTGGTTTTGGTGTAATTGTACCAGTTGGAGTCCAGGGCAAGCTTGACGGCGGTTGAGCCGGAAGAGCAACCTGCGATGCCTACTATGCAGCATGTGGCGATTATGGCCGGTATGAGAAAGAGCCTTTTTTTCATTGTCTTCCCATGGGCAGACTGCTGCCCGCAAAAATTTCCTGTCCATTATATCATACAAAATATCAATTGTAAAAGCATTTGATTCCGCCTTTTTACAGAATCTGCAAGAATCTGAAGAATATAAAGCATTTGTAAAGATCACATAAAAATAAAAGCTTGATATATTTCCGCATTTTGAGGAAAAACATAAAAATATTCAACCTGTGCGGTTGGAATCGGACTTTTGACGTCTGATTGCTGACCGCATAGTTTTTTACTCTTCAAATTCATCGTGTAAAGTGGTCCGGTTCTGGACCCTTTAAATTGCTTGGTTTGTAGGTAAGTATTTTTTACATTTTTTCTTTACATTCTGCCTATATACGTGTATAATACTTTGTAATGTAGGTAAGAAAGAGGCTTTACAGATGTTCGTTCACGCCATACCAAACAACCGTGGCAAGAAAGATGGATACTTCTGTTCTCTGGTAGAATCACATCGTGTTAATGGAGTTCCAACACATAAAACGATTCTTTCCTTTGGGTTCATCCCTGCTGAAAGGGTTCCATATCTGAAAGCTGCCTTCAATACCGGAGATCCTGAGGAAATCTTAGCTCAGGAGAAAAGTAGGTTAGAAAACAGAAGGACGGAGGCACAGAAAGATGAGTAAACAGACAGGCAAAACAGAACCCAAGAAACAGGCAACCCTTGAGGTAATTGCAAGAATTACGGATGCCGATGGAACTGTTGTGGAGAAGATAACATCCTCCATAGGTTTCCCCTCTACTGATGACTTTGATTTGGAGACCCGTGAGGGGTTCCTGAATGACTTTGATCCTATGGAGAAAGCCGGTCTGGAGGGGCGCGAGGCTATCCCGCAGGTCTGTTCCGAATACCTTGAAGTTGCAGCATCCAAAAAAAAACCAAAAAAGGAAGACGAGTAACATCTGTTGAGTCTGAACTGGGGCGTGTACCGTTCTCCTGCTTTGGTTCATTGGCCGGTTCTATTCAACCCAAAGAACGCATTCCGTCTTACGGGTTTACGGAGCTTTGCTGCCGTTTTAGTACTTCGTGTAGTTATCGCAAATCCGTTGAGATGATAAACAGAGTCTTCCACAGACCCGTTGCAGATGAGATAAAAGACCGCACTTTCTCTGACTACATACATCGTGTTGGGGAGGGAATTATATCAACAGAGCAAAGTGCTTCCAATAACATACTGCAGGTATTTGGCTTTGATTCCAAAACCGGACAGCTGAAAGAGAATGTCACTTTGCCTAATGATTTCACTGGAAATGTGGAAGATGAAGATGGTGATTCCACCCCCACATATACAGAAGAAGACATCCAGGGTGCAATTGATGAAATCAATGGATCCAGAGACAAGAAGATTACTGCAAAGGCAGATGATATCCAGGCTGAAATAGAAACCAATTCAGACACTGCAGTATATATCTCAATAGATCACATAGGAGTGACGCGCCAGAAGGACATTAGAAAAGGCAATGCTGTCCGGGAGACAAAGTATGTACAGAACTGTGTAGCTCATATTCAGCAGAGTGATAACAGATATGTCCTTACAAGTGTTGACACGGACAGCCTTTTTAAGGCTGTTCTGGCTTTTCTTCTTGCCAACAATCTGCTCAAATATAATCTCGTATTCTTTACGGACGGTGCAACTGACCTCAAGTCTAAAATTGCATCGTTCTTTTCATTCCGTCCATACAAACTTATTCTCGATTGGTATCACATAGAGAAAAGAATATATGAGATTTTGAGTATGGCTGTTTCAGGGAACAAGGCAAAGAAACAAGGAGTCCTGGAGAATACGCTTGGATACTTGTGGGTTGGCGATGTTGACGGAGCTGCCAATTTCATAAAGTCACTTCCTAACAGTGACATTAAAAATGCCGCGAAGGTACAGGAAGTTCTTAACTATCTGGACAAAAAGGCTCCGAATATGGCCTGTTATGCGGTACGGAAGCAACTTGGACTCAGAGTATCCAGCAACCGCGTTGAAAAGGAGAACGATATGTTGGTGGCAAGCAGACAGAAGCACAATGGTATGTCATGGACCAAGGACGGAAGTGGTTCCTTGGCGGCAATTGAAATGATATACCAAAACAAACAGGAAAAACTCTGGTTCCAAAAGAAGCAGATTCTTGGCATCACCATGGTTGCCTCAGTGACCCTTAAAGCAGCCTGACAAACTATTCCAACCGCACAGGTTGAAAATATTCCGCGCTGATTTTTTATTCTTTTGTTCAATATACCTAAAAAACGTTTACTTTTTATTGAAAATACTATATAATATAAACATTGGAGGTGAAATTATGAGTTCATTTAGCAAGAATTTAAGATTTTACAGGTTGAAGAGTGGAATGACGAAGAAGGAGTTGGCGGACAAGTGCCAGCTTACCCCGATGGCAATCTCTAATTATGAGAATGGGAAGCGTACCCCTAGATATGATCTTATTGAAGAGATTGCAAATGTGTTGAACGTTCGCTTTGTCGATCTTATTAATACTAGAGATGAGTCACTGGTTTTCAGTTATGGGGAATTCAGGAAGAGTGAATCTTTAAGTGGCTATCAGGAAGAACTGATAAAGGCGTCCACAGAAGATTACCTTGACAGTCTTCTCAGTGCTGCTTTTTTCATTTCAGGGAAGGTTTTACCTGACTGTCCTTCTTGTCATGTCCTGAATTTGAGCGACAATATTGAAAATGATGCAAAAGCGCTGAGGCAGTATCTTGGTTTCCCTTTAAGCGGACCCATCCCCAATATGATTACTTCACTTGAGAATAAGGGCATACTTGTTTACAAATGTTATGACGCCGGGGAGGCTTTTTCTGGTATGAACGGGTTTGTGAATGACAGACCGTTCATAGTGATTAATGGGAATATGAATCCTGAAAGGAATCGCGCAACCATGGCACACGAACTCGCACATTTGATGTTTATAAGGGATGATGCAATGTCATCCAAGGCCATAGAGAGCAGGGTTACCGCAATCAGTGGGGCCTTTCTTATAGGATTAGCTGATTTACAGCTTGAAGTTGGAATTAAGAGAGATGAAATCACTTCGGACATGCTTATGGTCTGCAAAAAGTATGGAATATCATCCTGCTTGCTGGTTAGGAGAATGAAAGTAACGGGTATTATAGAAGACAGTCTAGAAGAACAGTTCTATACGGATCATCCTAGCTGGCACGAAGAAGAACCGTCACGTATACAGGATGAGTCATCAGATTTATTAGAGCAGTTAGTACTCCGTGCTATATCAGAGAGAGAAATCAGCATAATGAAAGGGGCTGAGCTCCTAAAAGATAATTATGATGGAGTTCTAAATAGATTAAATAGGATAAGAGAGGGTTAAATGACACTAATAAGCAGTGATACTAACATTTGGCTTGATTTTGAAGCCATAGGGGAACTTGATGTTCCCTTCCTTTTACCTTATACGTACCTGATGGCCAAGAAGGCTATCTCCAAGGAAATTCTTCGCCCTGAAGATCTTGCATTGAGGTTAAAAAGATATGGTCTGAAAGGAGTAACTCTTGATGAGACCGAAGAGCTTTTGGTGGAATCATATAGCAGCAATAACATGCCCAAGTGCTTTCGCAGACTGACCAACTATGACAGGATGGCACTTGCTATAGCAAAAAACCGCGGCATCATGTTGCTAACAGGTGATAACTATTTAAGACAGGCCGCTGAGGCAGAGCACGTTCCTTATATGGGAACAATCGGGCTTCTGGACAAGCTCAATGAAGCGGGGTTTAGGGAGCAGTACAGCAGGTGTTTGCAGGCCTTTTACAAGGCATTGAACGATGTGAGAATTCGTTTACCCAAGGAAGAACTCAAGACCAGATTGGATATTTTGGAAGCGTCTGAAGGAGGTAAGCACACGGATGAATAAGGAATGAATGAGTCATATTCAGAACGTTATTTCGCTTGACACCCTATATGGGCGTGGATATAATATAGCCGAAAGTTGTTCTTTGAGGCGGGGCGTAATTCCCCACCGGCAGTATAGTCTGCAAAGAAGGTTTTCCTTCCCGAACAGGTGAGATTCCTGTACCGACAGTTACAGTCTGGATGGTAAAAGACGTATGCTTTTAGTGTATATCCGCCCCTCATTGAACCGAGGGGCTTTTTTGTATGAGAGCAGCTTTTAAACCAATAAAGGAAGCTTAATTATGGAAAACGAGAATGTGCAGGATCTGGGCTCTCTGCAGGATATGGACGGACGGACAGATGAAAGCCAGGATGTGAAGCCGGATGCGGCCTCCTTGGATGCACCGGAGGATGCAGCGTCGCAGGCTGAGGCTCCTGCGGACGGGCAGATGACTGAGGTTCCCGGGAAGAGAACAGCGGGGGAGAGGTTTGCAGGATACTTTACGGCCACAAGGATAGCATATATAGCCGTCTTTACGGCCCTGTCATATGTCCTGGGGCTTCTGGACTTTTCCATCCTGCCTGCAGTGCCCTTCCTGAAGGTGGACTTCTCCAATACCTTCGTAATGATAGCGGGCTTCTCATTAGGCCCCGTTGCAGGCACCATAGTGGCCGTATTGAAGGAGCTGCTGCATGCCATAACCTTCGGCCAGACAGCGTTTGTGGGAGAGCTTGCCAACATACTGCTTGTACTGCCGTACATGTTAATACCGGCTATAGCATACCGCAGGCACAAGGGAATAAAGGTCGTAATAGTGACCCTTATTCTTGGATGCATAGCCCAGTGCATTGTCTGCATTCCGGTAAACTACCTGCTTAACTTCCCGGCATACCTTATGGCCTTCACAGGATGCACATGGCGCGAGGGGATGGATTACTTCCTGGATCTCTGGTACTTCGCCCTTGCGTTCAACGCCATCAAGACGGCGCTTGTCTCTGTGGCCACTTTAATCGTATACAAGCCTCTGTCAAGGCTCATTAAGCTTACGGCGGCCAGGTTTGACAAGATCAAGGCAAAGAGGGAGAAAAACAGGAAGGCCTCCAAGTAACCTGCAAGGGGCGCCTGGCGCTCCGGGTTTAAGCCCGGACATCATACAACGGCTATATCCCGTGCTCTGTGCAGCGCGGGATTCTTTTTTGCCTGGGGAAGGCATGCGTCAGGATATGCGTCAGAGTGTCGCATATCTCCGGGGCTTTTGGAAAAAGTGCGGAATATGTGCCAGGAAAGAGGATGCGGAAGTTGGGCGCAGGATATGGCAAATCTGAGAATTCAGGGGTAAAAATATGCGGCAAATAAATTGCAAAATGGAAATCATGTGTTTATAATATAGGCATGGCTGAATTCATTTCACACAGTGCAGACGAGACGGTCTCTTTCGCGGCGGAATATGCCAAAACCCTTAAGGGCGGGGATATTGTGCTGTTAAAGGGAGACCTGGGGGCAGGGAAGACGGTGTTCTGCAAGGGCCTGGCTTTAGGGCTTGGCCTTGAGGACGAGATTCTGAGCCCCACATATGCCTATATGAATGATTACAGCGGCAGGCTGTACCACTTTGACTGCTACCGCTTATCCTGCGGCGAGCAGGCGGAGGGCCTGGGGCTTACGGACTACTTCTATATGGACGGCATATGCGTCATAGAATGGGCTGAGAACATAGCCTCCGTGCTGCCTTCCGGGTGCAGGCATGTGGAGATTGCAAAGACCGGGGATACTGTGAGGCGTATTTCATATGAATGATACCTTGAGCTACATAGCTGTGGATACATCCTCCAGATATCTCACCGTCCTGGCAAAGTGCCGGGGCGGGAAGGCTTTAAGATATACGCCGGAGTGCGCAATGCGCCATTCGGTGATTCTTATGGATGAAATATCCAAGGCCCTTTCAGAGGCCGGCATGGAGCCGAAGGATGCGGACTTCTTTGCAGCCGTAACCGGGCCGGGGTCCTTTACGGGCATACGCATAGGGATATCCGCCGTCAAAGGCTTCGCCTTGGCCTGCGGGAAGCCCATGATGGGCATAACGTCCTTTGATCTTCTGGCAGACGGCATACGGGACGAGAGGTTTTATGTTGTCATAGACGCCGGCCATGACCATTATTACGTCCAGGGATATGAAGGAGGCTGCCCCCTGCAGCCTGCGTTCATGCCGGGAGACAAGGTGCGCGCATATGACGCCCCTTTGTACGGGTTTGAAGACCTTCCTTTGGACGGTTATACGAGGCTTAACCCCGGGGATATGCTGGAAGGGGCAGTGGAGAGCGGCAGGCATCCGCTGGGAGACGCCATTGAGGCGCTTTATGTGAGAAAGTCCCAGGCAGAGGAGGCCAGGGAATGCAGATAAGAGGCTGGAAATACAGGGATATACTGAGAATATCCGAGATGGAGAAGGAATGCTTTCCGGAGGAGCCGTGGAGCTTCACCATGCTGGTGACCTGCTTTGAGCAGGAAAGCTTCACGGGCATTGTGTCCACAGAGGAGGACGGGGAGATTACGGGTTATGCCGGCATCACCATTGCAGCGGATGAGGCGGACATACAGAACATAGCCGTTTCGGAGCCGTACAGAAACAGCGGCGTGGGGACAGCCCTTCTGGAGAACCTGCTTGCCAAGGCAAAGGACAAGGGCGTGAAGAAGGTGTTCCTTGAAGTGCGCGTCTCCAACAGCGCGGCCATGAGCCTGTATCTCAAGACCGGATTCGTGGGCGTATATGCAAGAACGAGATATTACACGGACGGCGAGGACTGCCTCGTGATGGCAAAGAACATATAGCGCGGGAACAGACAGATGTGGTTATTATCCTGTTAATGATGGGGACAGAAGAGGAAAGATGGCTTTCATTTCAGTTGGAAAGACAGCAGAGTGCGTGCTTGTGGCGGTAATACTTGCAGCCCTTTTGACCGGCTGCTCATACAGAATCATGGGGGTGGTGCAGTCCTCCGGGTTTTCCGGCAAGCGTGCTTTCACGTGGTTTAAAAAGAAGGACAATCACACATTCGGGCGGCACGGGGTGCTGTTTGTGCTGTGCGCCCTCTCTTCTGCCGTCATAGGGCTGTGCTTTGCCTTTGCCGGCACATGGGGCGGGGTATGCTCACTTGTGCCCGTCATTGCCTTCCTTATACTGTACATCTGGGCGGACAACACGAGGGCCGTATATGTGCTGGTGGAGAAGACCCCCCGCATAACGAGGGTCATGGTCATAGACTTCGTACTGTACGCCATATTCTGCTACATAGCCGTGGCCCTTTTGAACTTCGGTGACAACGTATGGGGCAACACATACTTTTCCCTGCTCCGCTACGTGCCCATGTCCCTCTTTGTCCTTCTGCTCATACCCGTCACCCTTCTTGCAAACCTTGTTTCCAAGGCATATGACGTCCCGCACGGCAAAAAGTACCTCAGGGCCGCAAAGGAGAAGATTGCGGCTTCGGACATTAAGATAATAGGAATAAGCGGCAGCGCAGGCAAGGCCGTCACCAAGTCCGTCCTTCATGACCTTCTGGGAAAGAAGTACAGGGTCTTCTCAACCGTCCGCGCCCATTACACGCCGCTCGGCATCTCCAAGGCCTTAGTGGGTGTGAACATGTCGGACTATGACATTTTCATCGTAGAGATGAAGGCCCGCTACGCAGGGGACGTTGCGCGCCTCTGCGACATCCTTCCCCCGGACTGCTCCATTACCACGGACATATGCGCGGAGCATGCGGAAGCCTTCGGCACGAAAGAGAACATGATAGCCGCCAACGGCGAGCTCCTATCCCTCACAAAGGGCCTCAACATAATAGCGGACTCCTGCTGGGAGGACTTTTCCTCCGCCAGGACGGAGGGCGCCAAAGAGAGGGAATGCTGCGTATCCGGAATACAGTGCTCCACAGAGGGCACCACGTTCACCCTTACCTTAGGCGGCGAGGCCAGGGAGATACACACAAAGCTCCTCGGGGAGTTTACGGCTCACTGCATTGGCCTGGCTGCGCAGATGGCCTTCTCCTTAGGGCTTACAATAGATGAGATAGCAGACGGCCTGGCCACAACAGACTGCGTGGAGCACAGGCTCCAGCACACAGACAAGGACGGCGTCATTGTACTGGATGACATGCGCGCCTCAACCCTCACGGAGGCCCGCTCCGCAGCCGGCGTCCTTGCAACGCATGAAGGGCGCAGGATTGTTATCACGGGCGGCCTTTCAGAGCTGGGAGTAATGGAGCCGGAGGAGAACCGGGAGCTCGGCGCCTCGCTCCTCTGCGCAGATGAGATCATCTTAATCGGCACGACCCTCGTCAAGGATGTCCAGAAGGGATACCATGCCGCAGGCGGCAGGGAAGAGAACGTCAAGATATTCAACACGGAAGCCAAGGCCAGGGATTACCTTGCATCAATCCAGACTGCAGGGGACTGCGTCCTGTACCTGGACGTTGAAGTGGAGTAGCCGCTCCCCGGTACCCTGTCCGGCGCATCCCTCGCACGCGCGTGCGCGGAACATCCTGCCTAAGAACACCCATCACCTGGCAGCACCCGGCTATTTATGGCCGGGTGCTTTTATGACCCGGCCCATTCGTCCGGTCCGTTCTGTCTGTCCGTCCCTTCTGTCTGTGGGCATCCTGCCCTTCATGGGCACTCATGGATCCGGTCCTGTATGGGCACCTGTTTCCCCTGTCCCGCATACGGCTCCCGCCTGCGCCTGTCTGCTGCCGGCACATCCCTTCTCCAGGTCTGTCCCCGGCACCCGTGCATCCTTGCGTGGCATGCCGGCGGAAGTCCCCCGGCAGCCACATCCGGTCACATCCGGCCGCAGATTTAAGGCGTTCAAACGCTTGCTAAAAGGAAGGGGTTTAAGATATAATTTTTGCCAGAAGATACTGCATGAAGCACACAAGGCAAAGGAGGCATCATGGCTAAGATACAGATGAAGACGCCCATTGTGGAGATGGACGGGGATGAGATGACCAGGATTCTGTGGGGGTGGATAAAGGACATCCTTATCCTTCCGTATGTGGACCTCAGGACAGAGTATTATGATCTCTCACTCGTCAAGAGGGATGAGACGGAGGACCAGATAACCATAGACGCCGCAGAGGCTACAAAGCGCCTGGGCGTGGCTGTGAAGTGCGCCACCATAACCCCCAACGCACAGCGCGTGGAGGAGTACCATCTCAAGAAGATGTGGAAGAGCCCCAACGGCACGGTGCGCCGCATACTGGACGGCACCGTCTTCCGCAAGCCCATACTGGTAAAGGGAATCACCCCGTACGTTCCCGGCTGGACCAAGCCCATTGCCATTGCCCGTCATGCATACGGCGACATATACAACTCCGTTGAGACAAAGGTCTCAAAGGGAGACAGCGCATACCTCGTAATCCAGGACAGTGACGGCAACGAAGTGTCCCGCCAGCTCATTCATTCCTTCGGCACCGGGGACGGCATCGTGCAGGGCATACACAACCTGGATGACTCCATCCGTGCCTTTGCGAGAAGCTGCTTCAACTACGGCCTCTCTGAGAAGCTCCCCGTATGGTTCGGCGCCAAGGATACCATCTCCAAGACTTATGACCACCGGTTCAAGGACATCTTCAACGAGATCTTTGAGGCGGAGTACAAAGAGGCCTTTGACGAGGCCGGCCTGTACTTCATGTACACGCTCATAGATGACATCGTGGCTCGCGTGATGCGCTCCGAAGGCGGCATGCTCTGGGTATGCAGGAACTATGACGGTGATGTCATGAGCGACATGGTTGCCACCGCATACGGCTCCCTTGGCATGATGAGCTCCGTCCTTGTATCTCCGGACGGCAAGTACGAGTACGAGGCCGCTCACGGCACGGTAACCCGCCACTACTACAAGTATCTCAAGGGAGAGGAGACCTCCACAAACTCCGTTGCAACTATCTGGGCCTGGACCGGCGCCCTTGCAAAGCGCGGCGAGCTGGATGACATTCCCGAGCTCGTATCCTTCGCCAAGAAACTTGAGAAGGCCACACTGGACACCATTGAGAGCGGCTATATGACCGGAGACCTCATTCCCATGTTCCGCTCCGAGGGCATAACACCCGTCAAGATGAACTCCATCCAGTTCCTGCAGGCCATAGCCTCCAGGCTGGAGAAGTAACCCCTCCGGCCCTCACTGTCCGTACAGTCCGCAGATAAAAATTCCGGGGAATCCCTGCAGCACTGGATAAAAATCTTTGGCAAACACCTGTACAGACTGGAAAAATCCGGAGAAATCACCCGCCAGGGAGCGGGAAGGGAGTTAAGAGATGTACTGCAAGATATGCGGAGCAAAGCTGGATGATGACGCAAGATTCTGTCCCATGTGCGGGACGGCGGTGAACCGTGAGCCTGCAGGGCTGGAGTCAGATGATCCGTTTGACATTCCGGACAATACAAAAGCCGGCAGCGCAGGAGGCGCATCCGGTCCCAATGCAGGACAGGCACAGCAGAACAGCCAGGGCCAGGAATATTCCCGGCAGGCGCCGCCCCAGGGCGGCTATTACCAGCAGCCTCCGTATTACTATCCTCCGCAGCCTGTGCCCCAGTCCAGTGATGCAAGAAGCGGCGGCTTTGCGGCTCTGTGTTTCTTCTTCCCCATCGTTGGCCTCATCCTGTACATAATATGGCATGACACCCTTCCCTTAAGGGCAAAATCCTGCGGCAAGGGAGCCCTGGCAGGGGTTATTACTTACATCTGCCTGATTATAGTGTATGTTATTATTGTCGCGGCTGTTCTGGCGTGATAAGCACAAGTGCAGCTGCCTGCTCATTCATTATGATAAGCTAAGCAAAAGGCCGTCCCGCAAGGGGACGGCCTTAAAAAAACATTGCCCACGGAAAAGGACGGAAGGAGACAGCCTGCCGGCCCGGAGCCGGGACCGGCCAGAGGGACCGGGCCAGAGGGAGCGGGGCCAGGAGGACAAAAAAACTGCGTCAACTAGTGACGCAGGAAAAATTTTCTATTTAGTTGTCGTTTGCGGGACTCGCCTCCCATGCGACTTTCTTTTGGTTTTGGAACCGCGCAGCCATTTATTGCAACCGCTAATCACTTGTCGCCCCAGGAATCAGATTCCCTCCATAAAGCTGTTCATTGGTAAGTTCCTCCTTACACTTCTATCGTTGAGGTACAGTAAAGTCTGTCAAAATGAATCATGGCTTCACCTCCTACGATATCCCCTATCATAAAGAGACGTCTTATGAAAATTTTTATCCCCTGTCTCAGGTCCTAAGAAACTACTCTCCAAATGCTATATTTTGTTGGCGCCTAACATTTTTTGTTAGTTTCTTTCTTTTTCTGGCTTAATTATAGCACATCGAGGGAAGTTGTCAATACCCAAAAACAAAAAAAATCTGTGATTTTTTTGCATTTCGGGAAAAATTGTGCACATTGCATAACGAATCCGACAAAACCATGCCCGGTGTGGGGACACTTTGCTCCATTAAAGTCCAAAGTATGCGCATATATGCACGGATTCAAGGGCGGAGCAAGGCGGGAAGGGATATGCGACATAAGCCACGGGAGTGTGCTTTGGGCATGTGAGAGGGGCAGGATAATGGACTGAACCGGATGAAATGCAATAAAAATGTACCATTATTGCAGAATTTTTTGTGAATTATTAACATTCCTGCCGGGATTTCAGAGTTTGCCCCATTTGTTTACCATTTGACGGGGCGGGTGCTATACTGTATGCGAAATTCTGGAAGGAGGTCCGCAGTATGTTCTCAGGCAATTCAACGCTCGGTTTCGTTGCCGTTCTAGCAATCATTCTTGCATTCACCAAACTGTTCGGGCTCATCTTCCACAAGATCGGCCTTCCGCAGGTTTTGGGCTACATAGTGGCCGGCATCCTTATAGGCCCCGCCATCTTCGGAGACTTTGCCGGATACTGTCTCATAGGCTTTGAGGACTCCGGATACACAGCCCTGTTCACCCTTCCTGCCAGCGCGGCAGACGGCACAGGTTTCAACGTGTCCAACGCCCTGGACATCTTCTCCAAGATAGGCGTGCTGCTTCTCATGTTCTCCACAGGCCTGGAGACGGATATAAAGCAGATGAGGAAGACGGGCGTCACGGCGCTCCTTGTTGCACTCGTGGGCGTTCTGGTGCCTTTTGCGCTCGGCATTGTAATCTCGCTGCCTTTCGGAAACATAGGGCTCGGGTTTGAGACGCCTGCCAACCTGTACAGATGCATCTTCGTGGGAACCATTCTCACGGCCACAAGCGTAGCCATTACAGTTTCCGTATTGAAGGAGCTGGGAAAGATAAGCACAAAGCTCGGGACCACGATAGTCTCGGCTGCAATTATAGATGATGTAATAGGCATCGTTCTTCTGTCCATCGTAACCGGCATCGCGCAGGCTTCCACGGAGCAGGAGTATGCGAACGGCTTTGAAGCATTCAAGGGCACCATATACGGCACCATAATAATGATTGTGGCCTTCTTCGTATTCGCCATCGCTGTCGGCTGGGTGCTTTCCAAGATATTCAAGTGGATGGACAGGAGATGGCCCAACCATCACAGAATCCCCGTCTTCTCCATAGCCGTATGCTTCGCATATGCATGGATTGCGGATGAGATCTTCGGCGTTGCAGACATTACCGGCGCATTCCTTGCAGGAATAGTCCTTTCCACGGACCACAGGGCAAGCCAGTATACGGACAAGAAGGTGGACGTCAACACGTACATGATCTTCTCGCCTGTATTCTTCGCCAACATAGGCATCTCCAACATAACCTTTGCAGGCCTGGACCCCACAATCCTTCTGTGGGCATTCCTTGCAGTCATCATGGGGCTCATAGGAAAGGTTGTAGGCTGCGGAGCAGTATTCAAGGCATTCAAGTACAACTGGCGCGAGAGCACAATAGGCGGCGTAGGCATGATGGCCCGAGGGGAAGTGGCCCTCATCATTACCTCCACGGTCACAAGCTCGGCTCTGGGCGAGTATGCCCTTCCGTCCGAGTTCATGATAATGACCGTGCTTCTCATACTGTTCTCCTCAATCCTCACGCCCATCATGCTCAAGGTCTTCTACAAAGGAGACAAGAGCGGCCTTCCGCTCTCCGGCGGAGGCCTCACAGAAACCGTCCCGGATTCCGAAGGCGGAGAGGGTGCATCCGCACCATCCCCAGACTCCGGCGGCACATCATCCGGCCCGGAGCCGGACCCCTCTGCCCCTGCAGAAGGCAAGTAACGCCCCGGCGCAGCCCTGCCGCAGCAGGGCAGGCAGCCAAGGTGCCAATAAAGGCAGCCGCAACAACCATCCATATCTAAGGCAGCATAAAACCCGCAGAGACAACTCTGCGGGTTTTGCAATGCCTTGTTCAATTGGCTGCCGGCTGGCTCACTGTGGCCTTTTGCTTATCTGGAAAGCACCCATGCGCGGACGTCCGCCTTGTCAATAGGCGTTATGCTCTCCTGTGGGTATTTGGATTTGTATCCGCCGTAGGTGTAGATGAAGTAAAGCCCGTCTTTTGTAATGTATAATGTCTCTTCATAGCCGTATGGATCGCCGGGAACACCGCAGGTGAATTTCTTGTCTATGACGGAGGATGCGGTATCATACATAACCCCGTCTATGGCCTTGCACATAAAAATTCACACTCCATATAATCATAACTTACGTCGCGGTTTGAAGTTTAACACCCGCCGCAGAATCTGTCAAACTGCGCAAAACAACTTTTCCCGGGCCCCTGTCTTTTGTGAGATTACACAATAATTTGTTATTCACACGCACAAAACTGCATCATGCGCCGTATCCGATGCCGCTTGCGTCCGCAGATTTTATGCATTATGCATTGCCCGTCCATATGTGCATTGTCTGCCCCGGAAACTGCTCCGGATTCCTGTGCCTTGCGACTGAAGCCTGCTGCAGCCGGCAATCTGTTCTTCCGGCCCGCTTCCTGCGCCGGAGAGTCCGTTCCGCATTTCATGAAATTTTCTGCAAACATGGCCTCAAGAGCCCGTTCTTTCCGCCGCAGCGGGCAGCAAAAGCGCACTGAGTGCAGCGCTCCGGCATTTTTACATATTCCGCACTTTTCCATGACTAAAATAGTGCCGCAGTATATATGCACGTTTGCACGAAGCGCAGAGCATATGCTATGCGGTGCGGCATACAGACCATATGCATGCCAGTCCCTGAAAAATTGCTGTTTGCAGCCTATACATAAAGTTTGGCTGAAGGCAGGCGCCGTTTGCCTTCTTTTGGTGAAAGTTACCATGCTTTTCCATCACAATATTGACATTTTGTCTAAAAATTTCTATACTCTACTCGCAAAACCAAGGTCATTTTGCACTGTTGGGATTGCAACTTTTTCAAACTGAACAAATCATATTCAAAGGGTACCCTTTGGCATGGACTGCTTTGCAGTCCATGCATACACTCTTGTAAGCCCTTGTAATCAGGACATTGCATCCACATTGGCGGCAATATACAGACAGGCTTATTAAGGGAACATCTCCGAAGAGTATCCTTCGCAGCGGGCGGCGGAAATGCTGCCAATGCTCCTTGTGCTTTTGCAGGACACCGTAAAGGTATGACTGGGGGATGTTATGAAGCGGATTACCAAATGCATAGTGGCTTTGCTTTTCTGCGTGGCAATTGTGTGCTGCGCCCTGGCCGCCGGATGCACATTAACTAATGTGAAGATATATCTGGAGGGGGAGGAAGGCATCTCGTTCAATACTGAAGAAGTGGAGACGGATACAGACGGCAATGCGTACATAAGTGCGTGCAGAGGCTGCACTTATGCCGTGGACGCCATAACCTCCGGCTGTTACACCTTGGATCCCGGCTGCCATCTGGAAGGCTGGACGCTGTACGTGGACGACGTAAAGCAGGAGATATCCGGCACCGAGACGGCCCTCACCTTTGAGTTCAAGGTAAACTACGGATCCACATACACTCTCAAAGCCAGCGTTGCCCCTGCCGAGACAACGGATATAACCCTTGAGGGCGCAGACGGGCTTACAATCCAAACGCAAACAATCTCCGCTATCATAGACGTTCCATTCTCCGTATCCACCATCCCGGATGACGCATACACCCTTGAGGGTGACTGCACCTTCAACGGATGGACCCTTTACGTGGACGGTGAAGAGACCGAAATGCCGGATGACGGCACCTTCACTCCGGAAAGCGGCCACACATACGTTCTCAAAGCAAACACTATTATTCCTGTGGAATCCGTTACAGTCAGCCAGTCTGCAGTATCCCTTACACTTGGGTCGGATGACGTATCCAAAGAATCTGCAAGCGTAACTGTTTCTGTAACGCCGGATAATGCCTCCAGCAAAAACTGGACGGCGTCAAGCAGCGACACAGGGGTTGCCACTGTAACTGAGAGCGGCGAAGGAAACGGCTCCATAACCATTACAGCCGTGTCCAAAGGCAACGCCACCATAACAGTAACAGCATCGGACGGCAGCGGCAAGTCTGCAGACATAGAGGTAACAGTAACCCAGCTTGTTACAGGCATATCTGCAGATGCAAGCCAGGCAGAGCTTCCTGCAGGCGTATCCATTGAATGCGGCATTACTGTAACTCCTTCAGATGCAACAGACACAAGCTGGACGGCGTCAAGCGCGGATTCATCTGTTGCAAGGGTTTCTCTGGATAATGATTCATTCAGCGAGTCAGTCACAGGAACTGGTGATGCAACTCTGTACATCAATGGCGAGGGCATCGGCGAAACTGCCATAACCATAACGTCCACAGACGGCAATGCCACATACTCAATCAGTGTGACAGTTGTGGCATCTGAGACTGGATTCTCCATAACATCATATGATGACACGCTGTATGTGGGCGGTGGCACTTCTGCATTTGCAGCCACCATGTACTTCTCGGATAACTCCAGCCGTACCAGCGGATTTACCTGGTCGTCTTCAGATCCCTCCGTTGCCACAGTCAACAACTATGGCGAGGTAACGCCGGTTGCAAAGGGCACGACCACAATAACGGCATCCTGTTTATATGAAGGCGAGACATACACTACAGCCGGAGTAGTGGTAACGGTAGTGCAGCTTGTAACGGAGATTAAGACAAGCGAGACATCCGTAAGCCTTACTGTCAACGGCTCAAATAATACAGCAGCCATAACAGTATCCGCAGAGCCTTCAGATGCGGATGTGCAGACCTGGACAGCGGCAAGCAGCAACGAAAGCATAGCCACAGTATCTCAGAGCGGAGATACAATAACCATCACGGCCGTTGCGACAGGCAGCGCTTCAATAATCATTGCATCTACGGACGGCGGGGCTGAGGCTGCAGTCAATGTTTCCGTAACCAATCCCATATCCGGCATATCAATCAGCTCAGATCTCCATGAGATAACCGTTGGCAGCAGCACAGCATTAGACATCACCGTTACTCCATCGGATGCGGATGAAACAGGCTGGACCATTTCCAGCAATTCAGATGCCGTGACCCTTGGCACAACAAGCGGAGCCGGCACAGAAACAGTAACCGTCACAGGAGCGAAGGCCGGCACGGCTGCCATAACGGTAATTTCCACAGCAGACTCCAACATTACGGCCTCCATAGAGGTAACGGTAGTGCAGCTTGTTACAGAAATTACAGCAGGCGAGTCTTCCGTATCCCTCATTCTCGGCGGAGATGAGGCAGATACAACAGCAGACGTAACAATCTCTATAACCCCGGATGATGCCTCCAATAAAGATTGGACTGCAACCAGTGATAATGAAGATGTTGCAACAGCTACATCCAGCGGAGAGGGAGACGGCAGCGTAACCATTAAAGCCGTTAAGGCCGGCACGGCTACAATAACCATAGCATCCGCAGACGGCAATGCAAGAACAACAATCTCCGTAACCGTGACCCAGCTTGTAACAAGCATTGAAGCAGGACAGTCTTCCGTATCCCTTGTTCTCGGAACAGATGACACAGCCAACGAGTCCGCTACGGTAGCCATTACTGTAACGCCTTCAGATGCTTCCGATGCAGCCTGGACTGCATCTAGCAGTGATACTGGCGTTGCTACAGTAACAGAGAGCGGAAACGGCTCCGGCAACTTAACAATCACGGCCACAGCAGCAGGTACGGCAACCATAACCATTACCGGAACAGATGCCAATGCAAAGACAGCTACAGTACAGGTAACGGTAACCCAGCTTGTAACCGGATTCACTTTAGGCGAAGAGTCTGTGGACCTCACTCTCGGCGGAGATTCTTCACTTGCTTCCACAATCGTAACAGTGCAGGTAGATCCTTCAGATGCTACCAACCAGGAGTGGACTGTATCAAGCGATGATACATCAGTTGCAACTGTTGCAAAGAGCGGAGACAACTCTGGTGTAGTCATTACAGCAGTAAAGGCCGGAGATGCCACAATAACCATCACAGCATCAGATGACGGCGCCGTAACAGCTACAATTTCCGTATCCGTAACGCAGCTCGTAACCAAGATTGAAGCAGCCTCTAATTATGTAGAGCTTCCTGTAGGCGAAACCAGCATTACCCATACAGATGAAATAACAACTATTGAGCCTTCAGATGCATCCAACATGAACTGGACTGCTACAAGCAATGACACAACTGTGGCAACAGTTACACCTGAGAGCGGAACCGGCACAGGCGTATCCATAACCATAACCGGTGTGGCAATGGGCGAGGCCACCATAACCATAGGCTCCGAAGACGGTAACGTTACGTATGAAATAACTGTAAAGGTAGTGGCGGCCGAGACAGCATTCTCTATAACATCATCCACAAGCACACTGTATGTAGACGGGGATTCCTCCACATTCGTGGCTACGATGTACTTCTCAGACGGCACCAGCATAACAGAAGGTTTCACATGGACATCCTCAGATTCTTCCGTAGCTACAGTAGAAGATGGCGTTGTAACACCTGTTGCAAAGGGCACAACAACTATAACCGCTACATATGAGTATGAGGACGAAACCTTCACTGTATCCAATCCTATAGAGCTTACAGTAGAGCAGCTCGTAACAAGCATTGAAGCCGGAGAGAATTCTGTAGACCTTGTTCTCGGCGGAGATTCTTCACTTGCTTCTGCAACAGTTGACATCACTGTAGCACCTTCAGACGCCAACAACCAGGCTTGGACAGCAACAAGCGACAATGAATCCGTTGCAACCGTAACAGCCAGCGGTGAGGGTACAGGCAGCATAACCATTACGGCGGTTGCTGCAGGAACAGCCACTATAACCATCAAGGCGTCAGACAACGGCGGCGAGACGGCTATAATAACCGTAAACGTAACTCAGCTTGTAACCAGCATCACGGCAGATGAGGATTCTGTATCACTCATCCTCGGCGGAGATGAAGATGATGCTTCCACAACAGTAGCCATAACTGTAGAGCCTTCAAACGCTACAAACGCAGCCTGGACAGCAACCAGCAATGACGAGACAGTTGCTACAGTAGAATACACAGGCAACGGAACAGGCACAGTAACAATCACAGCGGTAGCAGCCGGCACAACAACCATAACCATTACCGGATTAGATGCCAATGCCAAGACAACTACCATAACCGTAACAGTAACCCAGCTCGTGACAAACATCACGGCAGATGAGACTTCTGTGACACTCATTCTTGGTTCTTCAGATACCGCAAATGAGTCCGCTACAGTAACCATCACAGTAGAGCCCACAGACGCCACTAACGCTGCATGGACGGCATCAAGCAGTGATACAGATGTTGCAACAGTAACAGGTACAGGCAACGGCACTGGCAGCATAACAATCACAGCCGTGGCAGCAGGCACGGCAACAATAACCATTACCGGAGCAGACGCCAATGCCAAGACGGTTGCAATCTCTGTAACAGTAACCCAGCTTGTAACAGAAATCACTGCAAGCGAGTCCTCCGTAGACCTCATCCTTGGCTCCGGAGACACGGCCAATGAGTCTGCTACAGTAACCATTACTGTAGATCCTTCAGACGCTACAAACGGAGCATGGACTGCAGAGAGCAGCAATACAGGCGTTGCAACAGTAGAATATACTGGAAACGGAACAGGCAGTATAACAATCACAGCAGTTGCAGCAGGTGAGGCTACAATAACCATCACCGGAACAGACGCCAATGCAAAGACTGCTTCCATAACCGTTAACGTAACCCAGTACATAACAGGCTTCACGCTAGGCAGTGATTCTGTTGCACTTATCCTTGGCGGAGATGCAGATGATGCAACTGCAGATGTAACAGTAGCTGCAGTTCCTACAGACGCATCTAACCAGAACTGGACAGTATCCAGCAGCAATACGGGCGTTGCTACAGTATCCAAGGCCGGAGATGATTCATACATCACTATAACAGCAGTTGCAGCAGGCGAGGCAACAATAACCATTACGGCATCAGACAATGGCGCAAAGACCGTTATAATCTCCGTATCCGTAACACAGCTTGTAACCAAGATTGAGGCGGAGGAGTCTTCTGTATCCCTTACGCTTGGAACAGACAGCACAGCCAATGAGTCTGCTACAGTAGCCATTACCGTATCTCCGGATGATGCCTCCAACGCAGCATGGACTGCAACCAGTGATGATGAAGATGTTGCAACTGTAACATCTGGCGGCACAGGAGAGGGTAGCATAACCATTAAAGCCGTTAAGGCCGGCACGGCTACAATAACCATTGCATCCTCAGACGGCAATGCAAGCACAACAATCACTGTCTCTGTAACTCAGCTCGTAACAAGCATTACTCTTGAGCCTTCAACAGATACAGATATCATTGTCGGAGACACTCTGGATGTAACTGTAATGGTTGGACCGGAGGATGTAACAGATGATTCCTGGACTGTATCCAGCGGCAATGATTCCGTTGCGTCTATAACAAAGAATGAAAATGGCACATTCACCATTACTGGTGCGACCGTAAGCGCAACTCCTGTTACCATAACGGTAACAGCAGGAGACGGCAGCGGCGTAACAGCTGCAATCACTGTAACAGTAGTTGCCAGAGAGGAAGGCTTCTCCATAACGACATCCACAGACACGCTGTATGTAGACGGAGATACCTTCACCTTTGAAGCTGCAATGACCTTCTCAGACAGCACAAGCATAACGGAAGGCTTCACGTGGACATCTTCAGATTCTACTGTGGCTACAGTAGATTCCGAGACAGGCGTTGTAACACCCTTAGCAAGTGGCACAACCGACATTACCGCCACATATGAGTATGAAGGCACAACATACACAACAACTGCCGTAACTGTAAGAGTCATACAGCTTGTAACAGCAATCGAGACAAGCGAGTCTGAAGTAAATCTTACAGTCAACGGATCGGCAACTGTTACTATATCCGTAACACCGGATAATGCAGATGACCAGACATGGTCTGCTGTATCCAATTCCGCATCCGTTGCCACGGTCACAGACAACGGGAACGGCACAATCACCATCACGGCTGTTAGCGTCGGCAGTACTTCAATCGTTATAGCATCCACAGATCAAGGCGCCGAAGCTGTTATCACTGTCGTTGTAACCAATCCTGTAACAGGCATTGAAATCAGCGCGGATTCCACATCAATCAATGTAGGAGACAGCACATCAGCAACTATAACCGTTACACCTTCAGCCCCGGATGACGCATCCTGGACTATCACTGTGACAGGTGATTCAAGTGCCGTGACATTATCACAGTATGCTGGATCTGGAGAGCAGACTATAACAATCACAGGCTTGGCAGAAGGCGAAGCGGTTGTTACTGTAACTTCCGGCGCAGAAGGCACTGTCTCTGATTACGTAAATATAACTGTTTCAAAGATATACGTTTCAGCCATTACAACCAGCTCTGCATCCGTAACTCTTACATACCAGGGAGAGTCCGAAACTGTAACAGTAACCGTAGAGCCTGCTAATGCAACAGACGGAACATGGACAGCACAGAGCAATGATACTTCTGTTGCTACAATAACCTACGATTCCAGCAGCATAATCATCACTCCTGCAGGCGCAGGCTCCACAACAATAACCATTACAGCTGCAGACGGCAGCGGAGTAACGGCTGATATAGAAGTCAATGTAACCGTTGCAGTTTCCGGTGTATCCATAGACCAGGGAGATGACACGATTACACTTGAGAAAGGAAGCACATTCACACTCACAGCAACTGTTACACCGGACAATGCAAGCAACAAGAATGTGGCCTGGTCTTCCAGCGATACAAGTGTTGTCACAGTAGAAGACGGCGTCATAACGGCTGTGGCTGCCGGAACGGCCACAATAACCGTTAAGACAGAGGACGGGGAGTATGAGGACAGCATTGAAGTCCTCGTTCCCAACCATGTGACAGCCATGGCGGTTACAGAGGATGACACAGAAGTGACCGATGTCTATGCAATTGTGGACGGAGAAGCAGTTGTGCTCACGGTAACCCTTACAGCCCAGGAAGATTCCAAACCCATTACTTATGACGGCTGGACGGCAGAGATTGTTTCCGGAGATGAGTACATCAGCATCAGGACAGTCAATGACAACATAAGGATAACGGGAGTTGCAGGCGGCGAGGCAACAATTACTGTCACCCCCAATGACACTGCCAATGTATCTGAAAAGACAATTACAGTAAAAGTCATACAGGCCTCCATAACAGGCACTGAAAGCATCATCATTTACAGCGAAACAAACACAACAACACTGACCCTCAATCTGACCAACCTCACGAGTGAGGACATCACATCCGTAACATGGAACTCATCCAATCCGGAAATTGCAACGGTCGCCGGAAACGAAACATCTGCAACTACGGCAACAGTGACAAAGGCATCGGATGACCAGTTCGGATCCACAACCATAACAGCAACAGCAGAAACAGCCTATGGAGATGTTACAGCCACATATGTTGTCTGCGTAACCGCCAATTACTTCTACCTGGCGGGAGTAAATCAAGATTCATGGACCAGTGATTATGACTCTGCGGATGCGGCAAAGGAAGCAGGAGTTCTTCTTGAAGCATCCGATGACAATCCCTATGTATACAGTGTGACAATCCATATCAGCCTGGATGAAACTCTTTATGGATTCGCAATATGCTTTGACGGCATGCCAGAAGATTACAAAGATATCTTCTGGGGCTATGCCATAAGGTCAGGTTCGGTATACTATGATGAAGCGCATTCCAGTGCAGAGTATGTAACCAGTTATGGCGATGATAACAACCTGCAGGTGACTGCATCCGGAGACTATGTCATAACCCTGGACTTCTCCGCAGGCGGCCCGGCTGTTCTGACCATCTGCCAGGCCGGCATAGATGTGAGTGAAGTGACCCTCACATTGACAGGCGATTCTGCATCTTTGAATTCAACAACCAACACCAGCGTGACATACACATATTCCGTAGGCCCTGCAGACGCACAGTACTCGAACGATGAAGTCAGCGTGGAGCTCATATCATATGTGGACGGATGGGAGTCCTACATGGAGCTTGACACAGATTACACATCCAACACTGTAACCGTCATCTGCATAGGCGACCCTTACATGACATTCACCCTTACGCTGGTTGTTACGATACAGGATGTGGAATCCAACCTTATGTACATCACTGTCAATGCCTCCTCCGGAACTGCAGTGTACATTGAAAAGATCACATATGATGAAGATTCATACGCATACAATGTGAATAACGGTGGGAGCGCCTGGACAACTGCAGTGCATGCCCTTGCCACAGATGCAGAAGGCAATGTGGCTTCAGATGAGACAGTGACATATGCGCCGGCAGCAGGCTATGAGGATTACATTACTGTAAAGACCACAAGCAAGGGAGGAGTTGTAACGGCAACAACGCTCGGCACATTCAAGGTCACGGCAACATCCAACGGCGACAGCAGCATAACAGCGGATATTGAGGTAACGTTCTATTCCGACACGTTCTATCTGTATATCGGATCTACAGAATGGACTGAACTGGACCAGACAGCAACTACAATAGAAGGTACTAAAGTTGCTGATCTGGGCCTGACGGCGGCAGATTCCACTAACAAAGTCTTTACCGGAACATTCGACTTCACATCCACATATACAGATTCAGAATTCTTCATCCTGTACCTCGGATGGGCCGGATGGGGAGATGATGGCTTCACTGTAAATGGTGACTTCCTTGACACGACAAACTCAAACGGCGCCTATGTGAATCCAGACGGCAGTGATGATCATTTCGAGGTTACTACGGCTGGCACATATACAATCACGATAGACCTGTCCGGCACAGATCCGGTGGTAACTATCAACCTCATGTCATCCGACAACTGATTCCCAAAATAATACACGCCGGCATTCCGGACATGAATCCCGGCAGCAGCAAAACCCGTGCAGTAATCCCGGCCTGGCAATCCAGGCCGGGAATTTGTTACGGAATCCTCAAGTCATCAGGTGATTTTGTTTGTCAAGCAAAACCGCTTGACAGCTCTCATTTAAGGTAGTATACTTGGTGTAAAGTAAAAGAACTTTACAGGCATCCGCATGGACAAGTTGGAATTCATGAAGCTGTGGGATTTGTATCAGCCGCTGCTGACGCCCACACAAAGGGATATCACGGATCTGTACTTCAATCTGGACTTAACTGCCGCAGAGATAGCGGAGCAGAAGGGCATTTCAAGGCAGGCTGTGTCGGAGTGCCTCAAGACCTGCAAGCAGCAGCTCGCGGACTTTGAGGACAAGCTTCAGTTTGCGGCCCGGATAAAGGAGATGGGCAGGGAAAAGGAAAGGCTTGTAAAGGACGTGGAGGAATGGAGGGAGAGCTTTGAAAAAGCTCATCCGGAGTATTCCCTAGATGCAGAGCAGCTGTCCGGGATTGTAAGGGGAACGGACAGAGGAACAGAGAAATAAGGAACGCAGGTGGCTTATGGGAGCATTTTCCTCTCTCACAGAGAGACTTAACCATATATTCTCCAAGCTCACAAAGAGGGGCAGGCTTACGGAGCTTGAGATAAAGCAGGCGATGCGTGAAGTGCGCGTGGCCCTTCTGGAAGCGGATGTCAACGTGCAGGTTGCAAAGAAGTTCTGCGCGGATGTGTCTGAGAAAGCCGTAGGCCAGGAGATTCTGAAGAGCCTCAACCCCTCACAGCAGGTCATTGCCATTGTAAGGGATGAGCTTGTTTCTCTCATGGGCTCCAAGAACCAGAAGCTCAACATTGCCAGCAAGCCGCCCACGGTCATAATGATGTGCGGCCTGCAGGGCGCCGGCAAGACAACCCTTTGCGGCAAGCTTGCAGTGCTCCAGAAAAAGAACGGCAAAAAGCCCCTTCTGGTGGCGTGCGACATATACAGGCCCGCAGCCATAAACCAGCTGCAGGTTGTAGGCAAGAACGCAGGAGCTGAGGTCTTTGAAAGAGGCACGCAGAACCCTGTAAAGACCGCCAAAGAGGCCGTGGAGTATGCAAAGTCCTACGGATTTGACCCCGTCATCCTGGATACAGCCGGAAGACTGGAGCTTGACGAGCCCCTTATGAAGGAGCTGGAGAACATAAAGAACGCCGTGGATGTCACGGAGATACTGCTTACTGTGGACAGCATGATGGGCCAGGTGGCCGTGAACGTGGCGAAGACGTTCAACGAGAGGCTTGAGATAACGGGCGTTGTGCTTACCAAGCTGGACGGAGACACGAGAGGCGGCGCATGCCTTTCCATAAAGGCCGTGACAGGCAAGCCCATAAAGTTCATAGGCGTTGGCGAGAAGCTCACAGACCTGGAGCCTTTCTACCCGGACAGGATGGCAACGCGCATACTTGGAATGGGAGACGTCCTCACGCTCATAGACAAGGCGCAGGAGGCAGTCTCTGAGCAGCAGGCCAAGGAAATGCAGAAGAAGATGATGGAAAACACCTTCACCCTCGAGGATTACCTTGTCCAGTTTGAGAACCTCAAGAACATGGGCGGCATGCAGAACGTTTTGAACATGCTTCCCGGCGGAAACAAGATTAACCCCGGGGACATAGATGAGAAGGCCATAGAGCGCACGAAGGCCATCATCCTTTCCATGACCAAGCAGGAGCGCACGGATCCGTCCATAATCAACGCCTCACGGCGCAAGCGCATAGCCGCCGGCTCCGGCACAACAGTGCAGGACGTGAACAAAGTCCTCCGCCAGTTTGACCAGACCAAGCAGCTTATGAAGCAGATGAAGAACGGCGGCAAGCCCGGCAAGCCCAACAACAAGACAGTGCGCCGCATATACCGCTGATGCCCTTGCCGGAGCAGCCTGTGCACGGGCCGCAGGAAAGCCTGCCGGTCCTGTGCGGGCATCTTCCAAAGGGACCGGACACAGGTCACAGCAGCCGCAAACGAGGCATTTATACGCACTTAAAGCCCCTTGCAGGGCACACAGACAGCCGTCTCCGGACGGCTCCGGGCCGCCTCCGGCGGCAATTCCAAACAGGCAGAAATTTTAATTTTATATAGCCGCAAAGGCAAAAGGAGTAACTTTATTATGGCAGTTAAGATGAGACTTACCAGAATGGGAGACAAGAAGAGTCCGTTCTACCGCATCGTGGTAGTAGATTCTCACAAGGCACGTTCCGGCGAGTACCTTGACAAGATCGGCTCATATGACCCTCTTACAGAGCCCGCAACAATCGTCCTGGATGTGGAGAAAGCAAAGAAGTGGCTTGCACAGGGAGTGCAGCCCACAGAGACCGTGCGCAACATTCTCGTAAAGCAGGGAGCTATGGAGCCTTCCGCAACGCCTTCCGTGCCCAAGACGAACAACAAGAAAAAGAAGAACTGATCCGCCATACGCCATGCCTGCATGGCCGGGAGATGATGCATTATGGAAAACAACACGCTTGAACTTGTAAAGTATATAGTGGGAGCATTCGCAGAGAAGGCAGACGAGGTAGAGTACACCGTTGAGGAGAAGGATGCCGTAGTGGAGATATCCGTCTACCTTGCAGAGAGCGACATGGGCAAGGTCATAGGCAAGCAGGGAAAGATTGCCAAGGCCATGCGCACTCTCGTAGCCGCCGCAACACCCCGCAACGCAAAGAAAACCATCGTGTCCATAAAGGAGAAAGCCTGACGCCCGTTGGCGCATGCCTTCCCTTAACGGACACCCATATACAGCCTGCCCGCTTTTTTGCGGGCAATTGGATGCCACACGAAGAGAGCCCCTTCCCGGGGGCAGTTCCTTGCTGTGGGCATTTGCATTTCTGCAAAAAAGACCCCAAAAGGGGGTCTTCCGCAGGGCCGCTCAGGCCGGAATTTTTTGCCGCATTGAACGGAGTACGAACTGTTGTTTGTACTTTTGCCCAAACGGCGGCAAATAAGCGTCTGAGCGCACCTGTATGCGCGCTTAAGGCGCATGCAGCGCCCCTTTGAAGGGCGCCCGGAGAAAATACAAGGTAACAGATGAGTGAAGACAAGCTGGCCGTAGCCGCCGTACTGAAGCCCCAGGGCATATGCGGGGAGATTAAGGTCAAAGTGTATCTGGACAATGCGGACAGCCTCAAGAAGGTCAGGAGGCTGTACATAGAGGGCAGGGAGTATGACGTCCTGCGCGTGAGAGGGGATGCCGACATGGCATACATAACCTTGAAAGGCGTGGCTGACAGGAATGCTGCCGAGCTTCTCCGCGGGAAAGAGCTGGAGGCAGAAAGGTGTGACCTTCCGGAGCCCCCGGACGGTTCATACTACATAGCGGACCTTCTGGGCTGCGAGGTTGTGTATGAGAGCGGGGAAACGGTTGGCACAGTGTCTTCCGTAGTGCCGTCCCGCACAACCATCTATTACCTGGACACCCCCAAGGGCGAAGTGTCCTTTGCAGCGGCGGAGGGTGTCATTCTGGACATAAACACAGAGAGCAGGAAGATAACGGTCTCAAAGAAGCGTTTCAAGGAAGTGTCCGTGTGAAGATAACTATTCTCACCCTTTTCCCGGAGATGTTCATACCGCTCCGGGAGAGCATCATTGGCCGGGCCGTGAAGGGCGGAAAACTGGATATACAGACTGTCAACATCCGTGACTTTGCCGAAAACAAGCACTCAAAGTGCGATGACTATCCATTCGGCGGCGGAGCCGGGATGGTCATGATGCCCCAGCCCATAGGCTCCTGTTTCGATGCCCTTGACCCCTGTCACGAGGCCTATCACATCTACCTTTCCCCAAAGGGCAAGGTCTTCACGCAGTCCAAGGCCTTTGAGCTCCTTTCCCACGAGGATATCATAATGCTCTGCGGGCACTATGAGGGAGTGGACCAGCGCATAATAGACCTCTACATAGATGAAGAGATTTCCATAGGGGACTATGTCTTAACCGGCGGCGAGCTTCCCGCCATGGTTGTATGTGACTGCATAGCCCGCTATGTGGACGGCGTCCTCTCAGACGGCTCGCTTGTGGATGAGAGCATCTCCTCAGGGCTCCTCGAGTACCCTCAGTACACCCGTCCTGCAGAGTACAAGGGCATCAAGGTCCCCGAGGTCCTTCTTTCCGGAGACCACGCGAAGACGGATGAATGGCGGCACAGGGAGAGCCTCCGCTTGACACGCGAGATGCGCCCGGACCTTCTTGGCCCTGCCGGCTCAGGTCCCAAAACGGACCCTGACGGCGGCGCCTTCTAGCGCAAAACAGCGCATACATGAGCGCTTACAGCGCCTTATACGCTCCTTGCATGCGGCCAGTTCAGTACGGGCCCCTGTATGTCCGCAGCAAAGCCCATATGGGCTTGAACAGAGCCCATACAGATACAGCTACAGCGCCTTGGCGCGGATGCAGACCAGCGGGGATGAATGATTACGGGAGGGCAGTTATATGAAGACAATACAATGGTATCCCGGTCATATGACGAAGGCCATGAGGATGATGGAAAGCAGCCTGTCCATAGTGGACGGGGTTATATTCATCCTGGACGCAAGGTGCCCGGCTTCCACATTCAACCCCAGGCTCAAGAAAATGGCAGGCGCAAAGCCTGTGCTGTACATTCTCAACAAGGCAGACCTTGCAGATGAGCGCGCGGACATACTGCTAAAGAGGATGCAGTCCCAGGGCGCAGAGGCCATAAAGATCAACGCAGGAAAAGCGGCTTCAAAGCGGGATATAGAGGGGGCAATCGCACGCATAACGGAAGAAAAGCGCGCCCGCGCCGCCTCCAGGGGACAGTCCAAAGTCTTCCGCTTCATGGTGGCCGGCGTGCCCAACACCGGAAAGAGCACAATCATAAACCTGCTTGCCGGCACAAAGCGCGCGGACACAGGCAACAAGGCGGGCGTGACCCGCGGCAAGCAGTGGATTTCGTGCGAGGGGTATGATCTTCTGGACACCCCCGGCACAATGCCGCCTTACTTTGACAACCAGACCTTCGCAAAGCGGATGGCTTACATCGGCTCCATAAACGATGACATCCTGGACATGGATGACATAGCCTTAGGGCTCATAGAAGACCTCCAGCCACGCTATTTTGCACGCCTGAATGAGCGGTACGGCAAGGGAGAGGGCACTCCCCTGGAGATTCTGGACGCCGTATGCCGCTCCCGCGGATTCCTCATAAAGGGCGGGGAGCTGGACTATGACCGCGGCGAAAGGGCCGTCATAGATGACTTCCGCAAGGGCCGCTTAGGGCGCATAACCCTGGACTCGCCCGAAGATGCGGACAGCATGAAATTCTGACATACGGGGAGGCATATATGAGCAAATCAAAGGCTCCCCACACACTTCTGGACCTGGACCCGGCCTTTTCCTCCGGAAAGCCTTCCGGCAGGACCCGTTCCAAGTCCGCACCCGTGGACAAGCTCATGATAGAGCATGAGCTGCAGGCCAAAGGCTGCAGGTACATATGCGGCGTGGATGAAGTGGGCCGCGGCCCCCTTGCAGGGCCCGTTGTGTGCGCGGCCGTAATAATGCCCCTGGATGAGGGGTCCATAATACAGGGCATAGATGATTCCAAGAAGCTCACAGAGCGCAGGCGCTATATACTCGCAGAGCAGATACGCTCAAGGGCGGTATGCTTCCGGATCGGCATAAAGAGCCCGCAGGACATTGACCGCCTGAACATCCTTGAAGCCACAAAGCTTGCCATGAAGGAGGCCATAGAAAGCCTCCCCATACAGCCGGACTTCGTCATAACGGACGGCAACATGACGCTGGACATTTCTCTCCCGCAGAGGTATGTCATAAAGGGGGACGCCGGCAGCTACACCATAGGGGCTGCATCCATCCTTGCCAAGACATACCGGGATGACCTCATGACGAAGCTCTCTTCAAAGTACCCGGAATACAACTTCGCGCAGAACAAGGGATATCCTTCCAAAGAGCACATCCAGGCCATCCTGGACCACGGCCTCTGCCCTGAGCACCGCCGCTCATTTACGTCCAAATGGGCCGCGGACTGACACCCAATCCCGGGGAACCATACCAGAGCCGTGCACATACAGGCGCATGCATGCGCCCTGCGCCTAACCTGGCGCATTCCAAGGCACTTTACGTGCCGCCACAACTTAAGAACATACGCGCAGCAGAGCGAAGATAAGGGGCTCTTCTGCAGGAACCATACATTACATATTATTATAATACCAGGAATTGAGGGGGATACGGAGTATGGAGCATGCATATGAACTGCGTTCAACGATACGCCGTGAAGTGAGCATAGAGGTTATTCCCGGCCACTTTGCGACAAAGAACTCGCACATAAGCCACTTTGTGGACATGTACAAGATCAAGTGCCAGCTCAAGGAGGCCAAGGCAGCCGCAAGGATGTTCACGGACCTTCTCATGGGCACGCCCATAGAGAGCATAATATCCCTGGACAGGATGAAGATGGTAGGGGCCTACATGGCCGAGTTCCTGTCCAACGGAGTTAGCGTAAGCTCCAGGCAGAACATCTCCGTCCTTTCCCCTGAGGTTACGGACGGCATTCTTATCCTGCGTGACAACGTCATGCAGTACGTGCGCGGCAAGCGCGTGCTCATCCTCACAGATTCCGCCACGACAGGCAAGTCCGTGCATTCCATAGCGGACGGCGTCCGTTACTACGGCGGATACCCTGTGGCCATTGCTGCGGTCTTCGGCGGCGACTTTGAGAGCGATCTTCCTGTTGTGAAGCTCTTCGGCCTCAAGGACATTCCCACATACTGTTCATACTCGCCCCTTGAGTGCCCTCTTTGCAAGAAGGGCGTGAAGGTGGACGCCGTAGTGAACAGCTACGGATACAGCAAGATAGAGTAGCCCCGCCGGTTCAAAGCCGGCATGACGGAAGAAAACGCCTTAAGCGCAAGGAGGGCAGCCGCCAAGTGAACTACATAGTCATAATCATTGTTGTGGTTCTGGTCTTTGTGCTCGTCATGTCCTCTTACGCCCGCGGCAAGCACGTGCCCAGGGAGATAAAGCCAAAGGACCCCGCAAAGCAGGATGAAGACCACAAGTGCCTCGAGGTCCGCGCGCAGGAGGGCCAGCTCCAGGACATCATAGATGAGTACCAGGCGAAGGGCTGGACCTTTGAGTCCAAGGAGACCAAGCCCAACACAGGAATGTTCGGCTCGGACATATGGTATCTCACCTTCCACCGCACAACCCGTGAAGAGGCCGAGGCACTTGAAGCAAAGCGCCGCAAGACCATTAACCTTCCGGACCCCATCCCCGCAGAGAAGACAGTGCAGCCTGCAGAGCCCGCAGAGGACCCATTCGGCATGGCACCCGCACCGGATAATACTGCAGATGAAGACACGTCCGGCATGGCGCCCGCTCACGCACAAGGCGAAGGAGATGACCTCTTCGGCTTTGATTCCGCACCGCAGCCTGCGGACGAAGACCCCTTCGCAGATGAGCCGCCGCAGCTTCCTCCTGCAAAACCTCTGGAGCAGGCCTCAGGAGATGAGAAATGGGTGCAGGATGCGCCGGAGAACGGCACAGAGCCGGATGCAGTCCCTGCGGAAAGGGCAGACGGTACGGATCCTGCGGACAGTGAAGCCCCGGCAGACGCTGCAGAGGATACGTATCCCGCAGGGAAGCAGTAATATTGGAAGGCTTGCGGACATCCGCGTGTGAGCACGCAGACGGGTGCATGAAAGAGCCGATTTTGGGCGGATTTTATAAGTTGTAAAGCGAAAGATTTTCTCAGAGCGGCCCGAAAGGGGCGTAAAATGAGTTGATTTTTTCAAAAGTCTTTGTTAATATAAGTTTCGACTTCGGGGCAGTCCGCTGCAAAGGGTGCATGAATGCCTTGGTATATTTTGGAGGTTACATCATGAAAGGTTTGATAGAGGCCATAGAAAAGGAAGGCATGAAGACGGACGTCCCCAAGTTCAACGTGGGAGACACAGTGAGAGTCGGCTTCAAGGTAGTAGAGGGCACCAAGGAGAGAATACAGAACTTCGAGGGTGTCGTAATCGCAAAGAAGCACGGCGGCATCCGTGAGACATTCACTGTAAGGCGCCTTTCCTTCGGTGTCGGTGTGGAGAGAACATTCCCGCTTCACTCTCCTAAGATTTCAGACATCAAAGTGGTCCGCCGCGGCAAGGTAAGAAGGGCTAAGCTGTACTACTTAAGAGGCCTCACCGGAAAGGCAGCAAAGATCAAGGAAGTAAGATAATAAATAAGCTCCTGCTATGCGCGGGGGCTTTTAAATTACCTGTGGCCTTTCCGGGGCGCATGCCGCCCCTTCCGGAGCCCTGCGCGCTCTTCCAAAGGCCGCGACCCGTCTGCAGTCCGCATACGGGCTTTGCCAGACCGGCAGGGGTTCAAACTGTTGTGCACTTTGCACAAATTTTCGCATTCAAAACAAAGTTTTTGGCCTGCAGATGTTTAAAACGGCGGCAAGTGCTTTAAATAATGTTATGTACAGCCAGTGAGCTGCAGCAAATACAGGAAACATCCGGCTGCCTCAAAGGTAGCCGCAAATTTAAGGAGATCATATGGATCTTATCATTGTGGAGTCGCCCTCCAAGGCGAAGACAATTTCAAAGTATCTCAAAGGGAAGTACAAGGTGGATGCGTCCGGCGGGCATGTAAGGGACCTGCCGCAGAAGACCATAGGTGTACGCATATCCAAGGACGTGGAGCCAAAGTATGAGGTATCCCCGGACAAGAAGGAGACCATAAAGAAGCTCCAGGATGACGCAAAGAGGGCCGGCAAGGTATATCTTGCGACAGACCCGGACCGTGAAGGGGAGGCCATCTCCTGGCATCTCCAGACGGTGCTTGGGATGGACCCCAAGGAGAACAGCAGGATAGAGTTCAACGAGATCTCGCAGAAGGCCGTGAGCAGCGCCCTGCAGCATCCCAGGACAATCAACATGAACCTCGTGAACGCGCAGCAGGCAAGGCGTGTCCTGGACAGGCTCGTGGGATACAAGCTGTCCCCGATGCTCTCCAAGCGCATACAGAGGGGCCTTTCCGGCGGCCGTGTGCAGTCTGTGGCATTGAGGCTTATCGTAGACCGTGAGCGCGAGATACAGGCATTCCAGCCGGAGCAGTACTGGGTGCTTACGGCAGACCTGCAGGACAAGTACAAGCAGTATGCGCCTTTCAAGGCCACATGCCAGCTCAAGAAAAAGGGCGGGAACATCTCCAAAGAGACGGCTGAGGAGATTGAAAAGAAGGTTGCGGACGGCACTTTCTACGTAAAGAAGGTGGCAAGGTCCGTGAAGACCCAGGGCGCGCCCCCGCCGTTCACCACATCCTCGCTGCAGCAGGACGCGTACAACAAGCTGGGCCTTACGTCCCCGGACACCATGAACGTCGCGCAGCACCTGTATGAAGGCATGGAAGTGGGCGGAGAGCTCATGGCGCTTGTGACATATATCCGTACGGACTCCGTGCGCGTCTCCTCCGAGGCGCAGGCTGCCGCAAGGGAATTCATATCCGCAAGCTTTGGCCCGGACTACGTTCCGGCAAAGCCCAACTATTACGCCGCAAAGAAGGGCGCGCAGGACGCCCATGAGGCCATACGGCCCATAAGCCTTTCCGTAACCCCGGCGAAGGTGAAGAGCTCCCTGGACAAAAAGCATTACAACGTATACAAGCTCATATATGACCGCTTCCTTGCGTCCCAGATGGCTCCCGCAAAGTATGACTCCATGCAGATAGAGGCCTCGGCCGGCGGGGTTACCTTCAAGGCAAGCGGCAGGTCCATGATCTTTGCCGGCTATACGGCCGCATACCAGGACGTAAAGGCCGACACGGAAGAGGACGAGCCCTCCCAGAAGCTTCTGCCCCCGCTTGAGGAAGGGGACAGGCTCACCACCCTCGGCCTCAAGAAGGACGAGAAGTTCACTGCTCCTCCGAAGAGATACACGGACGCATCCCTTGTAAAGGCGATGGAGGACAGCGGCATAGGCCGCCCTTCCACATACGCGCAGATAATAAAGGTCCTCACGACCCGCAAGTATGTGACCAAGGAAGGCAAGAACATGGTGCCCACAGAAGTCGCATACCGCATGACGGACATGCTGGTGAAGTACTTCCCGGACATCATGGACGTGAACTTCACAGCCCATATGGAAGACCAGCTGGATGACATAGAAGAGGGAGGCGTTGACTGGCAGCGCATGATTCTGGACTTCTATCCCTCATTCACAGATGAGCTCAAGTCTGCTTCCACGGATGAGGATGAGATGACGGACATCCTGTGCCCCAAGTGCGGAAAGCCCATGGTGCGCAAGCCCGGCCGCCACGGCACATACCTTGCATGCTCCGGATGGCCTGACTGCTCCTGCATAATCTCCGAATCCGAAACGGAGGTTTCTGACATAAAGTGCCCTAAGTGCGGGGAGAACATGATAGTGAAGAGCGGCAAGTACGGCAAGTTCCTTGCATGCCCCAACTATCCCGACTGCAAGACGCGCCTTCCCATAGACGTGGTCCTCACGGATGAGAAGTGTTCCGCCTGCGGAGGCCCCATGTATCTCAAGCACGGGCGCTACGGCGACTATCTTGAGTGCGGCCTGTGCGCAAACCGCAAGCCCCTCACGCCCAAGCCAGGCAAAAAGACGGCCACATCTGCAGCCCCTGACGCCGCATCCGGCGCTCCGGAGCGCTACGAAGGCACCTGTCCCGTATGCGGCAAGCCCATGCGCCGCATGCGTTCCAAGTCACGCAAGATATACTACGGCTGCACCGGCTACCCTGAGTGCTCTTTCTTAAGCTGGGACATCCCCACAGGGCAGAAGTGCCCCAAGTGCGGCGAACCTCTTGTCGTAAAGGGGGACAAGGTTGTCTGCTCCAGCAAGGAGTGCAAGTACACCGAGGCCATGTCCTCAGACCTTCGCGCCCTCTTAGGCCGCGAGCCCAAGGAAGATGAGACCTGATTCCGCCGTTCCGGCATCCGGCCCCCGGCCGGATAATGCCCCAGTCCTGTCCGCTGCGGAGATACAGGTCATAGGCGCAGGCCTCGCCGGCTGCGAGGCCGCGCTGCAGCTTGGGCAGGCAGGCTTCCGTGTCCTTTTGAAGGACATAAAGCCCGCCTCATACACGCCTGCCCACACCAATCCGGACTTTGCGGAGCTGGTCTGCTCCAACTCCCTGAAGGGCGAGGATCCGTACTCCAACGCCTGCGGCCTTTTAAAGGCTGAGATGAGGGCCTTCGGGTCCGTCATGTTGGAGGCCGCGGACGCAACGCGCGTTCCTGCGGGCGGCGCCCTGGCAGTGGACCGGGACCGCTTTGCTGCATACATAACGGACAAAATCCGCTCCAGCCCCGGCATACGCACCGTATGCGAAGAGGTCCGCTCTGTTCCTTCCGGCCCCTGCATAATATGCACGGGACCCTTGACCACTGGCCCCCTGAATGATGACATATCCCGCATATGCGGCTCCCCGCTGCACTTCTATGACGCCTCGGCTCCGATAGTCTCCAGGGAGAGCATAGACATGTCCAAAGCCTTCCTGGGAGACCGCTACGGCAAGGGCGGGGATGACTACATAAACTGCCCCCTTTCCAAAGAGGAGTATTACGCCTTCGTGCATGAGCTCCTTTCCGCGGAAAAGGCAGAGCTCCACTCCTTTGAAAAGCGCGAGATTTTTGAAGGCTGCATGCCTGTGGAGGTCATGGCATCCCGCGGGGAAGATTCCCTGCGCTTTGCAAACTTCAAGCCCGTAGGCCTCAGCGGCCCCGCAGGAGAGAGGCATTTCGCCGTCCTGCAACTCCGCAGGGAGACGGAGTCCGGCGAGGCATACAACCTGGTTGGCTGCCAGACCAACCTGAAGTTCGGCGAGCAGAAGCGCGTGTTCTCCATGATCCCTGCGCTCCGCAACGCAGAGTTTCTCCGCTACGGTGTAATGCACCGCAACACCTTCTTAAACTCCCCGCAGTGCCTTAATGCAGACTTTTCCTTAAAGACAGACCCCATGGTCTTTTTCGCGGGCCAGATAACTGGAGTGGAGGGGTACGTGGAAAGCGCGGCAAGCGGCATTCTTGCCGCCCGCCATCTCATATCCCGCCTTACAGGCAGGGAGCCTTCCGTCCCCGGGGATGACACCGTAATGGGAGCCCTCTCCAGGCACATATCCGCAGAGACGGACAACTTCCAGCCAATGAATGCCAACTTTGGCATCCTGCGCCCCCTGGAGACACCCGTACGGGACAGGAAGGCAAGGTACCATGCCTTAGCCGAGCGGTCATTAAAGAGCATCCAGGCATATCTCCGGTTAGCCTGAGCTTTAAGGCCTGGCAGGCCTTAAATCCGGCGCCGGATGCGTATTTTCTGCAAAAAGCCTGTTTTTGCCCGCGCTTATGTGGAATATTTGTGAAATTTTCGCGGATTGGTTTTAGACGGGCCAAAAAGTGTTTATATAATATTATGGAGGGCGCTTTGCACCCTGCAGCATACAGGACTTTAAAAGAGAGTGAATCATATGACAGAATTCCATGCGACAACGATATGCGGCGTCAAGAGAGACGGCGTAACGGCCATAGCCGGAGACGGCCAGGTCACAATGGGCGAGAATGTCATCTTCAAGACATCCGCGCAGAAGGTAAGAAGGATATTCGGAGGCAAGGTCATCCTTGGCTTTGCAGGCTCCGTCTCGGATGCCTTCTCGCTTTCCGAGAAGTTTGAGGGGATGCTCAACAAGTTCTCCGGGAACCTGATGCGCTCCGCAGTGGAGCTCGCTGAGCTGTGGCGCAGCGACAAGACTCCCCGCCAGCTCAATGCCATGATGATAGTCGCAGACAGCGAGGTCATGCTCGTGGTATCCGGAACCGGTGAGGTCATAGAGCCGGATGACGGCGTCATAGCCATAGGCTCCGGCGGGAACTATGCCCTTGCGGCTGCCCGTGCCCTTGTGCAGAACACGGACATGGATGCCCCCACAATCGCAACAAAGGCCCTCAAGATAGCCAGCGAGATCTGCGTCTTCACAAATGACAACATCCGCTGTGAGGTTGTATAAGCCCTTAAAGCCGGCCCATGCGGCAGCAGGCGCAGAATATGTTCTTCCGCGCCGTACAGGGCGCGCATTCGCGCCTTCCGGCCGCTGTAACCATCCGTTTTTGCGGATATAAGATGGACAGGAGCCCTGCAAAGGGCACAGGAGATTATTATGGATCTTACCCCCAAACAGATAGTGCATGAGCTCAACAAGCACATCATAGGGCAGGACGAGGCCAAGAGGTCTGTAGCCATTGCCCTCAGAAACAGATACAGAAGGTCCCAGCTCTCACCGGAACTGCAGGAAGAGATAACGCCCAAGAACATCATCATGAAGGGCCCCACAGGCGTAGGAAAGACAGAGATAGCAAGAAGGCTTGCAAAGCTCGTGAAGGCGCCTTTCATAAAGGTGGAAGCCACCAAGTACACTGAGGTAGGCTATGTGGGCAGGGACGTGGAGTCCATGGTCCGTGACCTTGCAGAGTGCGCCATACGCCTTGTGAAGGAAGAGAAGACGGAAGAGGTATCATACAAGGCCACTGCGGCTGCAGAGAAGAAGATTCTCAAGGTCCTTGCAGAGTCCAAGCGTGAGGAGAGGGGCGAGACCGCGAAAGAGGTCTTCGAACACCAGCTCCTGGACGACATCCATGAGGGCAAGTATGACTCCGCCGTCATAGAGATAGACGTGCCGGACGATCCCAAGCCCCTGGAGCTTTCTCCCGGAGCGGGCGCTGCCATAGACCTTTCATCCCTCATGGGCGGCATGGGCATAGGCAAGCGCCACAAAAAGCGCAAGATAACGGTTGCCGAGGCCCGCAGGCTTCTCATAGAGGAAGAGGCGGACAAGCTCATAGACAACGACGCCGTGACCACGGAGGCTCTCAAAAGAGCTGAAAATGACGGCATAATCTTCATAGACGAGATAGACAAGATAGCCGGCAAGAACAACACATCCGGCGCGGACGTGTCCCGTGAAGGCGTGCAGAGGGACATCCTGCCCATTGTGGAAGGCTGCACGGTAAACACCAAGTACGGCCCCATCAAGACGGACTACATCCTCTTCATAGCCGCAGGCGCCTTCAACGTCTCCAAGATAGAGGACTTGATCCCCGAGCTCCTTGGCCGTTTTCCCATCCAGGTGGAGCTCAAGAGCCTCACGAAGGAAGACTTCGTGAAGATCCTCTCCCAGCCTGAGAACTCCCTCACGATGCAGTACTCCGCACTCCTCGCCGTGGACAACATAGACCTCTCATTCACGCATGACGCCTTAGAGAAGCTTGCAGAGATAGCAGAGGACATCAACACGACTTCAGAGGACATAGGCGCCCGCCGTCTCCACACCGTCATGGAGTGCCTTCTTTCGGACATCTCCTTCGAGGCCGGCGGCAACGACTACCCCGTAGTCCCTCTCACCGTGGACAGCAAGTACGTTGAGGACCATCTCCAGAACATCATAGAGAACAGGGACCTCAAGAAGTACGTCCTGTAATCCGCTCCCGTCCGGGGCTGGATCCGGTCCCCTGGCCCGGAACCCGAAACCCCAACAGGTGTTGGAATTTTAACCTCCAGGCCGGCATGTTTAACCTACAACGCCGTTTATGCCTGCCTTTTAACCTGCAGACGCACACAAGTAGACATACACACAAAGGAGTATCCTGTGATCAACATACCCAAGGGCACGAAAGACGTTCTGCCCGACCAGTCGTACAAGTGGAGATTCATAGAAGACACCGCAAGGGAAGTGGCCCGTGCGTACAACCTCAAGGAGATACGCACGCCCACCTTTGAATACACGGAGCTGTTCCAGCGCGGAGTGGGAGAGACCACGGACGTTGTGAACAAGGAGATGTACACTTTCGAGGACAAGCACGGCAGAAGCATAACGCTCAAGCCGGAAGGCACAGCAGGAGCTGTGCGCATGTTCATAGAGAACGGCCTCGCATCATCCCCGCTGCCTGTGAAGACGTATTACTTCACGCCAGCGTTCCGTTATGAGCGCCCCCAGGCAGGACGCTTGCGCGAGTTCCACCAGTTCGGCATAGAGATATTCGGCTCCGAGAGCCCTGACACAGACGCCGAGGTCATCTTCGCGGCCTCATCTTTCCTCAGAAAACTTGGCCTTACGGACTACAGGCTGGAGATAAACTCCATAGGCTGCCCCGCTTGCCGTGCGGCGTACAACAAGGCCCTCCGCGAGTACTTTGAGCCCAGAAAGGCAGATCTCTGCCCCACATGCCAGGAGAGGCTGGAAAAGAACCCCTTGCGCATACTGGACTGCAAGGAAGAGAAGTGCCAGGCAATATGCGAGGATGCGCCCCGCATCCTTGACTTCCTTTGCGATGACTGCGCCACCCACTTTGACAAGGTGCGCCACCGCCTGGACACGCAGGGCATGAAGTACACTGTGAATCCGGACATAGTGCGCGGGCTGGATTACTACACCAAGACCGTCTTCGAGTTCGTCTCAACCAGGATTGGCGCGCAGGGCACCATCTGCGGCGGAGGCCGTTATGACAACCTCGTGGAGCAGCTGGGCGGCTCATCCGTTCCGGCCATAGGCTTTGCCGCAGGCATAGAGCGCCTCATGCTTCTCATGGAGAACACAGGCTGCAGGTTCCTGGAGCCCAGGGGAGTGGACATATACCTTGCCGGGGCAGACGGGGCAGGCAGGGATGCCGCCATGTCCCTTGCGGAGATCTTAAGGGATGCAGGCATATGTGCGGAGACAGACCACATGGACAGGTCCGTAAAGGCGCAGCTCAAGTACGCGGACAAGATAGGCGCCCGCTTTGTGGCAGTCATAGGCTCCAGTGAGATAGAGACCAAGACCCTCAGCGTAAAGCGCATGTCAGACGGCACAGAGACCCCTGTCCGGATGGACAGCCTCAGGGACTTCATGCAGCGCTCCGTCCTGGAGTTCATGATGGCCCAGGCCCAGTCCCTCAAATAATGCTGCGCGCCCCGGAACATAATACACATACAGCAGATTCCTGCCGCCCTTAAGGCTCGGCAGAATAGATACAGAAGGCCCTCACACGGGGCGGGAGAGAATTATGGTAAAAGAGATAAACGCAGAGGAGTTCAAGGCACTCCTTGACAGCAAAAAGAAGTTCGTGTGCGATTTCTTCGCAACATGGTGCGGACCCTGCAGGATGCTTGCACCCGTTATGGAGAAGGTGTCCGTGAAGCACCCTGACATCACGTTCGTGAAGGTGGACGTGGACAAGAACATGGAGCTTGCCGCAGAGTACGGCATCATGAGCATCCCCTTGGTCATGGCCTTTGACAACGGCGCGGACGTCAACAAAACCCTCGGCTTCATGCCGGAGGATGAAGCGGAGGAATTCATCGCAGACTCCGGGTTCTGATCCGGACCTTTCTGCAGCCCCGTCTGTCTGTCAGGCCCGTCTGTCTGTCAGGCCCGTCTGTCTGTCAGGCCCG
>JAJPYR010000052.1:65586-77593 GCA_021204825.1 Clostridia bacterium
CCCGTCTGTCTGTCAGGCCCGTCTGTCTGTCAGGCCCGTCTGTCTGTCAGGCCCGTCTGTCTGTCAGGCCCGCCTGCCTGTCAGGCCCCGTCTGCCTGTCAGGCCCGCCTGCAGAAGAAAATGCGGCATATGGCATCAAAACGCTAGCTGTTTTTACAGGGACCATGATATAATGTCCCGCGGAAAAAAGCGGGAATGCTGCCGCATGAGGCAAAATTTCACAGAACATAAGCAACCCATACAGGCAAAAAAGGCCCGTGTGGGCTGTGGCATTTAAACTCTGCACCTTACCGGGAGGGATTTATATGAGAATCGGAATGCTCACAAGCGGCGGAGACTGCCCCGGGCTTAACGGCACCATAAGAGGCTTCTGCAAGTACATATTCAACAGATTCCCGGATGCCGAGATACTCGGCTTCAAGGAAGGCTACGCAGGCCTCATGAACTCGGACTATATGATCCTGCATCCCGCGGACATAGATAACATACTGGACAAAGGCGGCACCATTTTAGGCTCCTCAAGGCAGCCGTACAAGCTCATGACCGTTTCGGAGAACGGGGCTCCCACAAAGCTCTCGCAGATGGTGGCAAATTACAAGGCTCTGGGCCTCGACTATCTTATAACCCTGGGCGGCGCAGGAACGCACAAAACGGCCTCACTGCTTGCAGTGGAGGGGTGCAAGGTCATAGGCTGTCCAAAGACAATAGACGATGACCTCTTCGGGACGGATGTCACATTCGGCTTCGAGACCGCAGTCCAGACCGCTTCAGATGAGATCAAGCGCATACGCACAACCGCAGAGAGCCATTCCAGAGTCTTCTTCGTGGAAGTCATGGGCAACAAAGTGGGCTGGCTTACACTCCATGCAGGCATGGCAGCCGGCGCGGATGCCATCCTTATCCCTGAGATTCCCTACGATGATGATGCCATTGCCGCATACGTCCTTGCCCGCACAAAGACGGCCCGTTCAACAGTCATAGCGGTTGCAGAGGGCGTCATGTCCAAGGCAGAGGCCGCCATGACCAAGAAGACCCGCAAGGAGTACACTGCCCAGATGGGCTCCGCCACGGCAAGGCTTGTAAAGAGCGTCAGGGACCGCACCGGAATAGAGTGCTATGCCACAGTCTTGGGCCACGTGCAGCGCGGCGGCGAGCCCTGCGCGTATGACAAGGTCATAACCACGGAGATAGGCGCATATGCAGCGTCCCTTGTGGAGAAGGGCATAAGCGGCGTAACTGTATGCGTCCGCGGAACCCGCCTTGCATACAACCACCTTACCGAGATAGCCGGAAAGACCAGGTTCGTGCCTTCCGAAGGCCAGCTTGTGTCCCTCTGCAGAAGCATGGGGATATTCCTCGGAGACCAGCTATAATCCCCGCCCCGGGCCGGGGAGAGGTCCAAATCCGGAGAGGTCTAGATTCAAGGCCCCAAATTCAGAACGGGCCACTTATAACGACATTACGGCAGCCCGAAGGGCTGAAAAGGCATACATAACACAAAATGACTAACGCAGTTATAGACATAAGCTCAACAGGAGTGTCCCTTTTAATCCAGTCGGATGACGGGGATTACTCATACACCCGCCGCGAAGGCTTCCCTTCTCTACGTTATACTGTAGACGGGCGCCTCAATGCAGACGGCATAACCAAGATATGCGAGAAGGTGATTATGCTGCAGCGCATCTGCCAGCACATGCCGGACTGCATCGTGGACAACCTTTACGTCCTTGCCACGGCTTCCCTCCGCTACATAACCAACTCGGAGGATGTCATAGAGGTCATAAAGAAGTACACGGGCGCAGAGGTCAACGTCGTGGACGCCGCCATGGAGGGCAAGTGCTCCCTGGCATCCAATGAGCGCTTCCGCGGAATGGGAGACCCCGTCATAATAGACATAGGCGGCTCCAGCATAGAGATGGGCAGTTATACATCCAGCGAAATCTGTTGCCTGGACTTCGGAGCCCTGTCCTTAAAGGCCCGCTTCGTTGCCGGCGCATACCCCAGCGAGGAGGAGTACAAGAAGATCAAGAAGTACATAAAAGGGGCCCTTTTGGACTTTGACGTAACCGAGCTCTGCGATGACAGCGAGACCCGCATGGCAGTCTTCTCCGGCACTCTTTCAAGCTCCATATACAAGCTGTACTGCAAGGTCTTCAGCGAGCCTCTGGATGAGGACCGCACAGCAGACCCGGACAAGCTTGCAAAGCTTGCCAAAAAGGTCCTGACGTCAGACCAGCGCTCACAGCTTCTCATAGAGACGGCCTCCGGCAACGTGGAGTATCTCGGCGTGGCCCTTGTGATCATATCCAGGATGGTAAAGGAGCTGGACTTCCGCAAGGTTTGCTTCTCAGAAAGCGGCGTCAAAGAGGGCTTTTTAAAGCTCCTCGAGAGAGGCGAGATAGAGGCCATCCCCTCCGGATTTGAGCCCGCACCCTCTTCGGACAAGAAGATAGAGACTCTGGAAGAGCTCACCAAGGCCATCAAAAAGCGCGCCAAAAAGGCTCCCCCCAAGGTCGTTGAGGCCAAAAAGCCTGCAGCCCCTGCAGACGGCAGGAAGGACAGGAAGGCAAAGAACAGGCAGGCGGACTCTCCCAAGGACGCACCTGCAGCCTCCGGTGATGCTCCGGCCGGGGCCCCTGACACCCCGCAGGCAGAAACATCTGCAGACATTCCTGAAGGCACGCAGGAAACAGACGGCCCTGAGGACGCAGAGTAATCCTGCACCAAAGAAAGCGGCAGGACATGACATGAACCCCACGGAAAGGAAATTCCTGTGGGAATGACAGTATAAGATAAGATAAGGGTGCCATGAGCCGCTGCAGGCGGCATGTGGCGCGGGAACACAGATGGTATAAAGGAATTATGGCTAACAATAAGAAGGCTCCCAAGGCCCCTAAGAAGCCCGGGGAGAAACAGCTGAAGATGCAGAAGGGCATATACGTGAACCGTGAGTATGCCTGGCTGAAGTTTGACCTCCGCGTCCTGGAGCAGTCCATGGATGAGCAGACCCCGCTTCTGGAGAGGGGCAAGTTCCTGTCCATATTCTGCAGCAACATGGACGAGTTCTTCATGGTGCGCATGGGCAGCATGTACAATGATGACAAGCTCAACCCGGCCGCAAAGGAAGACAAGACAGGCCTCACGCCCGGCGAGCAGATCAAGGGCATGGCGCAGAGGATTGCCCGTGTGTATGACATGCGTGAAAGGGCGTACGTGAAGCTTAGAGCAGACCTTGCGGAAGCAGGCATAAACCTGCTCACATGCGGCCAGCTGTCTTCATCCAGAAAGGACGAGATACTGCGCTACTTCAAGGCTAAGGTCCTGCCGCTTCTTTCTCCCATGGTAATAGACGCCAAGCACCCCCTGTTCCGCTTTGAGAACAAGGCCTGCTATATGGTGTACAGGCTCAAGAAGGCAGAGCACACCATGATAGGCGTAATGCCTTTCCCGGACAAAATAGACGCGCTGTACAAGTTCCAGGCCGGCAAGAAGCCGTCCTTTATAACCATGGAGAACGTTATAGAGAACCTCGGCTATCTTGCATTCCCCGGCTATACCGTCACGGCCTCCATAGCAATCCGCACCACACGCAACACGGACTATGACGCAGAGCTTGCAGAGGCGGACACGGAGTTCAACAACGATTTCTCCAAATATCTCCGCTCCAAGGTGGAGACCAATATGCTCCAGAACGTAATACGCCTGGAAGTGAAGGGAGACAACAAGTCCCTCATAAAGTTCGTCTCAGAGGTGGTTGGGGTCCCGGACAACCTTACGTACAAAATTGAGAGCAACTTCTCATTCAAGTACATGTACACCCTGCCCAAGATGCTGGACAAGGAGCTCTCCAAGTCCTTAAGCTACATCCCGTTCCATCCCGTTATGCCGGAGCGCCTCGTTCATGCAGAGTCCATAGTGGAGGAGATACGCAGGAAGGACCTTCTTCTCCGCTATCCGTATGACTCCATGGATGCCCTCATAAAGCTTCTCAACGAGTGCGCGGACCGCAAGGACTGCCGCTCCATAAAGATAACCATATACCGCCTGGCGGACCACTCCAAAATAGTTGATGCCCTCACCAAGGCCAGTGAGAACGGCATAGACGTCACCGTTGTCATAGAGCTCACCGCCCGCTTTGACGAAGAGAACAACCTGTACAACGCCAACCTTCTCAAAGAGGCAGGCTGTGACATCATATACGGCATGGAGAACTACAAGGTCCATTCCAAGATCCTGAGCATAGTCTTCTCCGAAGAGGACGGCGGCATAAGCTACATAACCCACCTTGGCACCGGCAACTACAATGAGAGCACCGCAAAGCAGTACACGGACCTCAACGTCATAACGGCAGACCGTGAGATAGGCGAGGATGCAGCGGAGTTCTTCCGCAACGTAGCCATATCCAACGTGGAGGGGGATTACACCAGGCTCTGCATAGCCCCCAAGTACTTCAAGCCGCAGATCATGAACCTTCTGGACCGTGAAATCTCCAAGGCCCAGGCAGGCGGCAAAGGCCTGTTCATAGGCAAGATGAACGCCCTTACGGACAAGGAGATCATAGACAAAATCGTGGAGGCCTCCTGCGCGGGCGTGCACGTATACCTCATCATCCGCGGCATGTGCTGCCTTCTTCCGGAGAAAGTCGGCCGCACGGACAATGTCCATGTCATAAGCATCGTAGGGCGCTTCCTGGAACATTCCCGCATATACTGCTTCGGCGAGGATGATGACCGCGTGATGTACATCTCATCCGCAGACCTCATGACCCGCAACACGAAAAAGCGCGTTGAGATAGCAACACCCATCCTGGACAAGGACATCCAGGCCGAGATATATGAGATGGTGGATACCATGCTCCATGACAACTTCAACGCCCGCAAGCTCACATCCTCCGGCCGCTATGAAGAGATCCTCAACACCGGAGAGGTCATCAACTCCCAGGAAAAGTATCTCACATACGACACCTGATGCCATCTCACCCATCCGGAGCCTGCATTCCGCAGGCTCTTCAGTCACATGCAAAAAAGGCCCGCCTCAAAATCAAAAGGCCGGCCTGAGGAGTACTCCATGAAAGAAGCAAACATAGAAGAGCTCTCATTCAACCCGTTCACCATCTTCTCAGAGAAGTGGATGCTTCTCTGCGCGGGAGATGAAACCGCCGCCAACGCCATGACAGTCTCCTGGGGCCACTTAGGCTCCATCTGGGGCGGCCTTGGCAACGCCACGTCCATAGTATACGTGCGCCCGCAGCGCTACACCCGCGGGTTCATAGAGACCAAAGATTTCTACACCCTGTCCGTCTTCCTGGACGGCAAGCGCAAAGAGCTTGCATACATGGGAGCCCACAGCGGAAGGGACGGGGACAAGATGTCCGCCTGCGGCCTGGAGTATGCATACGAGGACGGCATCCCGTACATAAAGGGAGCGGACATGGTCTTCATCTGCCGCAAGCAGTACGTCTCCCAGCTGAAGGAAGAAGGCTTCCTTTCCCCCGGGACCGTATCCCGCAACTACCCTGACAGGGACTTCCATTACGTCTATGTGGGGAACATAGAGAAGGTGCTCGTAAAGGACTGACGGCGGCAGACAGAGGGAGTGCAGGGCTTCCGGCGGCCCTGCGGCTAAACAGCAGACACGAAAAAGGTGCGCATCCGTACGGACACGCACCTTGTATTTTCTGTACTCTAAAACTTATGCCCTCTCGACACTCTTCATACAGCGGGTGCATACATATCCTGTAACCACCTTGCCGTCTTTGATATAGGAAATCTTCTGAACGTTGGGTCTGAATGTCCTTCTTGTTCTTCTCTTGGAGTGGCTTACCATGTTTCCGCTCTGCTGGCCCTTTCCGCAGACGCTGCATACTCTTGACATATCTATACCTCCCTCTCTGAATGGGTAATTTTACACAGTTAAAAAGAAACCGCTTCAACGGTCTTGTCTAATATATCACAGCAAAACAGAAAAATCAATCAAAAACGCCTCGCAAACTGGCCCATTCTCGGCCCATTCACAAAAATTCTCAAATTTTCCGCCTGTTTTCGGCGCTGTTTAGAAACATACGTTCATACTCAACTCCAATCCCGGCCGCAAAATCTTCCGTACCGGTCAAAATACCAAACAAATGTTCACAAACGCCCATAAAAGGCGCGCGGAATGGCGCCTTGCGGAGCTGAGGGAAGGTCAGCTTCTTACCCAGCGGTATGCTTCGTATTCCCTTACGGTTTCCGCAGCGGTGGAAGGGCCCGTAAGGGAGCTTGAATCCACAGCCGTGTATACCGGAGTCTGGGTTGAACCCCATGCCAGGTCTGATACAGACCATCCTGTGGTTACCTTGAATGTTACGCTCTCCAAGGATTTGCAGCCGAAGAACACGGAGTTGGCCATGAGAGTCACGCCGGAGCCAATGGTAACATTCTTGAGCCCGGTGCAGAGGTAGAAGACGCCGAAGCCCAGATTTGTGACGCTGTCCGGGATTGTGATGCTTTCAAGGGCATCGCAGTACATGAAAGCGTCATCGCCAATTGTCTCCAGCCCGTCCGGGAAGGTTATGGAAGCGAGGCTGCTGCATTCAAAGAACGCATTTTCACCTATGGTCTTCAGGCTGGATCCAAGAGACACGGATGTGAGGGATTTGCACTCATAGAATGTATCGGCACCTATCTCTTCGGCGCTGCCTGTGATTGATATGCTCTTCAATGCGGTGCAGTATTCAAATGCTTTCTTGCCGACAGATGCAACCTCACCCTCGAAGGTGACTGTTTCCAGCGAGGTATCGCTTGCAAAAGCGCTCTGGCCTATACAGACCGGTGCTTCATTCCCGATGGTTACAGACGTGGCAGCTTTGCAGTATGCAAAGGCAAACGAGCCAATGTCACACCCGGGGATGGATATTTCCGTCAGGGCCTGGCAGTTATAGAACGCATATGCGCCTATGGACGTGACGGAGTCCGGGAAGGACACACTGGTGATTTTATACTGGTTCTGGAAGGCTTTGTCCCCTATGGCCTTCACCGGCAGGGCAGTTTCATCACCCAGCGCAGTGTGCTCAGAGGGAATCACTACATCCGTTATGGTGGTGTCGTTGAGACCTGTCACTATGTAATACGTGCCGTCATCGCTCAGCGTGTAGTCTATCCTGGTGTGCCCGCACCTTTCACAGTACTCGGAGTCATCTGTGAATATATGCCCCAGTGCAGGATTGGCAGTGTCCGTTTTGGGCGTTGTGTCCCCGCATACGGAGCATTCCTGCTCCCAGTATCCGGCTTCCGAGCATGTGGCTTCGTGGTAATCCCCCTGGACATATGAGTGCTTTCCCTTGGACTGCAGGACAATCGATTCATAATCCGTTTCCTTCGTTGCGTCCGCATCCTTGAAGTACTTGCCGCATTTCTCGCATTGCCAGTACTCACAATGGCCGTCTTCCACGCATGTTGCAGCCACTTCCGGATAATAGTCCAGCACATGGTCGCATGAAGAGCAGGCCGCAAGGGGAACAACTGTCCCGGCAGCCAGTATTACGGATATCGCCAATGCCGTCAAGCTCTTTGTCTTCATGTGAAAACCTTCCTATATGCATACATTTTAGTCCTGCGGAAGGGAAAAGTCAATATTGCCTGCAACCTGCCTGTATTGCCTTTTGCCCGCAGAAATGATACAATGCCCCTGCAAACGAAAGGAAGCCGCCCCGCAAGGGGCGCAGGAGACGCATATGTCCATAATGCTTCAGAAAGATAAAGTCACAGGGGAGACCCTTGTATACGAAACCACCAATTACAGAGACAAGAAGACCGGCAAGTCCGGCACCAGGAAGGAGCTTTTGGGACGGCTGTATCCTTTTACTGGGGAACAGGATTACGAGGCTATGAGCGATCTGTTTGCTGAAGGGAAAGAGCCCGTCATGCTGGAACAGCTTGAGAATGCGGACCAGGGCGCCACGAAAGCCATAAAAGACGTGATTGAATCGGTTTCTCCTGATGCGGAATTTTACTCGTGGACAGCGGTCAGATTTCTGATGAAAAAGATCTCGGACGCTGTTTCCGTCAAGGACAATAATTACAAAACGCTTAAGGATGCCTACAAGGAGCTTGTGATAAAGGCGGCAGAAGTGCAGCGTGATAATGAGACATTTCAGGAGATAAGGGATGCGGCGGATGCAGAGGAGTGGAACGCTCAAGTTGAACATCAGGAGCTTAAAATCGTACAGGATCAGAACAAAATCTTAGAGGCTCTGAATAAAAATTATGAGGAACAGGTTGAGAACTTAAATGGGCAGATTGAAACTCTGCAAAAGATGATTGAGGTATATAAATCAAAGGATGATGATTATAAAGTGATTATGGACAGTTATGCAGAGGAAAAGGCCCAGTATAAAGAGAGAGAGGCTTGTGCGGACAAGCTAATAGCCAGCGGTGACGAGGTTATTGCCATTGGCAAAGAAAGAATGGCCAACTATGACAAAATCGTCTTTTTGCAGTCCAAGATTATACTTGACCTGATAGACCGCCTCAGCAAGCATGAGGACGTGTCAGATTTGAAGATGGTAAAAGAGACCAGTGAGGCATTTCTTGTGAAGATGTATTCGCCTGATATAATTGATGAAATGGATAAAGTGAATGCCGTGAAAGCGTATGCCGCTGAAGGAGATGCATATGAGGCGGCAGAGGAGAAGGCGGCAGAGGCAGAAGAGGCCGCTGGGACAGAAGAGACGGACTGAAGGGAATGAATCCGGACCGGACAGAAGGCAGTCTGGAGGTAAGGATATGGCTATCATGCCGGAGGCAGACATCAGCCAAAGATGACAGACAACATATGCCGTCACAGGCACCAGATTATAACGGAGACAATGAATATAGCTGTAATGCTTGAGAAAGACAGCGAGACCGGCGATATAAGACATCCCAGTGCAAGAACAGCGAGACAGGGGAGACGGAGACAGAGAAGGAGCTGCTTGGATGGCTGTATCCCATTGTGGAGAACACAGAGAGGAACATGGCAGACTTTAAAGACAAGGGGGAGTGTCAGAGGTCTGGTCACAAAACAGAGAAATATGAGCAGCTTATGGCCTGCAACAGTACGATGCAAGAACGCATAAAGGAAATATCGGGCACGGCGGACATGATATCTTGCATACAGGAAGAAATAGAGGACAGGCAGGAAGATATGATTATGAGTCTGCATGACATGCAGGACAAGATTGATGCAATCTACAACTTTCTGCAGAAGTACGTGAAGTAGCCTGTGCAAGCGGGCAGGATGACACCAGGCAGTTTTCCGGAGCTATGGAGTGCCCCGGAAAGCCGCTCAAAGGCCTCCGTAGGGGCTGCATGAGCAGCAAGTTACGCAACATATTTATATAAAGTGTTGTGCAACTATGTGATTTTTGGTGAGAATCCGGTGAGAAATTGCCGTATATATGCTTGGAAAGCCGCCACATAGGAAAAAACAGTTGCAATAATAAAGGCAATGGTATAAAATAGGCTCATAGCTTTTATAGAGAAACAGGTGACCGCTTCATGGGGTCACATCGGAGAGACTATGTCTGTCAACACACACAACGGATTGGGTAAAATTTCAATAGAGGATCAGGCCATTGCGAAGGTGGTCAAGTCTGTTGCGCTTGAGTGCTACGGCATAGTGGACACGGTTTCAAAGGGAATCGTGGATTCCTTCAAGGAACTCATCCGGAAAGAGCCGGACGGCAAGGGCGTAAAGGTGACCACTTCAGGAGACAGGATTTATATAACCGTCAACGTCATAATGAAGTACGGCGTTTCTATAATGGCAGTGGCTGAATCTTTGAAGGCAAGCATAAAGTACAGCGTTGAAAGATTTACAGGCATGATAGTGGACACGGTCAACGTCAACATTGTGGGCGTCAAGGTATAGGCTCCGCGGTTGGACGGCAGTCTGGGGTCTGCCGGCGGAAGCTTTTTCGTGCCCCGCGCTTTAAGCGCGCCAGTGTCTGGAAAGGAGAATTATGCAGAAAACGGTTAACAGCGCCGAATTCAGAAAGATGATTATATCCGGGTCGAGGATGCTGGACCAGAACAGGTCCAAGATAGACGCCCTCAACGTATTCCCGGTACCTGACGGTGACACAGGCACCAATATGTCACTTACTCTTCAGTCTGCAGTGAAGGAGATGGGCGCTGTCACTTCACAGCAGTTCGCGGACATATGCAATGCAGTCTCAAAGGGAGCCTTGAGAGGCGCGCGCGGAAACTCCGGCGTCATCTCATCCCAGATATTCCGCGGGATATGCTCCAGTCTCAAGGACACAAAGGAGACATTCACTACAAGGAATTTCGCCAAGGCCCTCGAGGAAGGCACCAAGGTTGCCTACGGCGCCGTGTCCGTCCCCAAGGAAGGCACCATCCTTACAGTAGTGAGATGCATGAGCGAAGCGGCAGGAAAGCTTGCCGCCAAGTACAAGGACTTTGAAGAGTTTTTAAAGGCGGTCATTGAAGTGGGGGATGAGGCCCTGGCCCATACTCCAGAGCTCTTGCCCGTCCTTAAGAAAGCAGGGGTCGTTGACTCCGGCGGCGTTGGCCTCATGACCATAATGAGAGGCTTCCTCGCTGCTTTCACTGAAGACACAAACATAGAGGACATCCCTACGGACGCGCAGGCGGCCAGCCAGAAGAGCGATGAGGATGTCTTCGGAGACAACTCAGACGTAATAAACCTGGACCTCGGCGAGATTGAGTTCGCATACTGCACCGAGTTCTTCATCATCCATATCAAGCCCTCCACAACGCTTGCGGACATAGACAGGCTCAAGGAAAAGCTCATGGGCATAGGAGACAGCGTCATCTGCATAGGAGACCTGGAACTCATAAAAGTCCACGTGCATACCAACACTCCCGGCAGGGCCTTGGGCTTTGCCCTGGACCTTGGAGAGCTGGACAGGATCAAGATAGAGAACATGCTTGAGGAGAACAGGGAGATCAAGGCCAAGCTTGAGGCAGAGAAGAAGGAGATGGGCATGCTGGCCATCTGCTCCGGACAGGGCCTCGAGGACATCTTCAAGGACCTCATGTGCGACAAGGTCATGGAAGGCGGCCAGACAATGAACCCCTCCGCGCAGGACATAGCATACGCCGTGCAGAAGATAAACGCAGCAAACGTCTTCGTCTTCCCCAACAACGGCAACATAATCCTTGCAGCAGAGCAGGCAAAAGAGCTCGTTTCCAACCGTACAATCCACGTAATACCCACAAAGAGCATCCCGCAGGGCTTTGCCGCAGCGCTTGCGTTCAACCCCGAAGAGTCCGTCTCTGAGAACAAAACCAACATGGTTCATGCCATTGACAACGTTCTCGCAGGTCAGGTGACATACGCCGTCCGCAACACCAAGATGAACGGCTTCAGCCTCAAGGAAGGGGACATCATAGCCCTGGACAACAAGAAGATCCTTGCCAAGGGAGACAACATCGAAGAGGTCACCATGAAGCTCATCAAGCACATGAAGAACGATGACCACGAGATGATAACCCTCTACTACGGCAACGGCGTCACCGAGGACGATGCAAACGACCTCATGGAGAAAGTTGCCGAGACCTTCCCTGAGTGCGATGTGGACTGCCACTTCGGCGGCCAGCCCGTATACTACTATATAGTATCCCTTGAGTGACAAGCCGGCCGCAAGTGCCGGTTTGAGCCCTCCCAACGGGCACCGGAACGCTAAAATCAGGCCTGACGGAAAAATTTTTCCAGAAAATTTCAGAAACTTTTCCGATTCATGTTTAAACGGGCCGAAAAGTGTTTATAATTATTATAGAGCGGGTAATCCCGTCATCACATAAGTGGTGGCGGGCTTTTATTTCCCGCCCTTGAGGACTGCCCGAAACAGGTCTCACTCATGCCCCAAACGAACCTCATCCAGGCCCCCCAAGGGCCTCATCCAGGCTCCGTACGGGCTCAAAAAATGGCCTCACTCAGGCTCCGTATGGGCTCAAAAAATGGCCTCACTCAGGCTCCGTATGGGCTCAAAAAATGGCCTCAC
>JAJPYR010000052.1:77693-80347 GCA_021204825.1 Clostridia bacterium
TCAGGCCAAGGCAAGGTTCCAAAGGGCCTTCCTGCAGCAAATACAAGGGCCGCTTAAGGCGGCAATACGGCTGCATGCCCAAGCCTCTGGCTTGCATGCAAGGCCGTCCACAGGGGGATTTATGCAGATAACATCCTTAAAGCTTATATCTGACAAGAGAGAAAAAGATTTCAACAAGCTTGGAATATACACGGTGGAAGACCTGGTGCGCCACTTCCCCAAGGACTATCTGGACCTCAGAAACATAACGCCCATTTCCCAGGTATACCACAATGACGTGGTGCTCACATGCGGCGAAGTGCTTACCGTGGACTGCAACAAGTACGCAAGGCGCCCGTACGTGAGGGCGAAGTGCAGGCAGGGGGACTGCCTGTTCACTGCCATATGGTTCAACCAGGTGTATGTGGCGGACAAGCTGCACCCGGGGGAATTCCTTTTCTACGGCCGTGTCCAGAACAAGTTCGGCCTGGAGCTCACTATCGTGAACCCCACATTTGAGCCTACGGAAAAGAAGTCCAGGCTGCAGGGCATCATACCGGTCTATTCACTGTCCGGCAAGCTCACACAGAAGCTCATGCGCTATGAGCTGGCGCAGGCCCTCGAAAAGCTGCAGCTTATATCCTGCATCCCGTATGACATCCAGCGCAAGTATGAGCTCATGAAGCTCAAGGACGCCTATACAAAGGTTCATTTCCCTGAGACGGTGGAGGACTACCAGGAGGGCGCCAACAGGATAGCCCTCGAGGAGTACTTCCTGCTCATTTCTGCCTTCAAGGTCACAAAGGGCGGCACGGATGACGCCCGCCTCAACCGTTACTCTGTAACGAGAGATGAGCTGGACTCTTTCATATCCCGGTTCCCGTTCACCCTTACGCCCGGCCAGCAGGGTGCGGTGCAGGACATCTGGGACAACATGAAGGGGCCTCACAGGATGAACAGGCTCATACAGGGGGACGTAGGGTCCGGCAAGACCGCCGTTGCCATGGCTGCCATATACATGGCGGTAAAGTCCGGCTACCAGGCTGCGATGCTTGCCCCCACGGAAGTCCTTGCGCAGCAGAACGCATCCGTCCTTAAGACCTACTTCCCGGACTACAACGTTGTATGCCTCACCGGCTCCATGACCGCGAGGGAAAAGAAGCTCACGAAGGCCCTCATAGAGGGCGGCATGGCCCACATAGTGTGCGGCACCCATGCAATTCTGCAGGAAGACGTGCTTTTCAGCCGCCTGTCCCTCGTTGTATGCGATGAGCAGCAGCGCTTCGGCGTTGCCCAGCGCGCATCCCTTGCAAACAAGGGCGAGGGCTGTGACGTCATAGTCATGTCCGCAACGCCCATCCCCAGAACCCTGTCCCTCATCTGGTACGGGGACCTGGACATAACCACCATAAAGGACAAGCCCAAAGACCGCCAGGTCATCTCCACGTCCATAATCCCGGAGCGCAAGTATACGGACATGCTCCGCTATGTCTCAGAGCAGTCCAAACTGGGCTGTCAGACCTACTTCGTGTGCCCCAAGATAGAGGAGGATGAAGAGGGGACCATCATGTCCGTCACCGAACTCTACGAAGATCTCCAGGCCAAGATGCCCGGCGTGCGCCTTGCCCTCCTGCACGGCAAGATGAAGGACAAGGACAAGAACGCCATCATGGAGGACTTCAAGAACAAGAAGTATGACTGCCTCGTCTCGACCACGGTCATAGAGGTTGGCGTGGACGTTCCTGACGCAACCATCATGATAATCTACAACGCAGAGCGCTTCGGCTTGTCTCAGCTTCACCAGCTCCGCGGCCGTGTAGGGCGCAGCTCGCGCAAGAGCTACTGCTTCCTTCTCATGGGCGTGGAAACGGAAGAGGCCAAGCGGCGCCTCACAGTCCTCAAGACCTGTTCAGACGGCTTCCGCATAGCGGAGGAGGACCTCAAGATCCGCGGGGGAGGGGACTTCCTCGGCACGCGCCAGTCCGGCCGCATGCTCTCCGAAATCAAGAACCTCAAGTTCCCTGTAGAGACCATCTTCACCGCCAAGAAGCTCGTGGACGAGGCCTTCTCCTCCACACAGGACCTCACCCAGCTCCGCAAGCTCGCCTCCGGCAAGTACGAGAGTCTCAAGGACATAGTCCTCAACTGACGCCCTGTTTCCTGTGGCTATCATCCATCCACACGCACAAACCAAACCAATCCAATCCAAGCCGTTCCCTTTTCCGAGAGCGGCTTTTTCCGGCTCAAAACCAGCATTCTCACTCAAGGCCAATCTTCCAACTCAAGCCTGTTTTTCCGCTCAAAAACAGCCACGGAACAAGAGCTGTCATATATACGGTCATTTTTTCATTAAAAATTATCACTTAAAATATTTTAATGAAAAGTAATAGCACATGCAGCCAGATCATCCGTGGGCTTCTCTGCCATATGCGGCACATATGGTGGCAGTGCTGTATCCGGGGGAAATATGCGGGGCAGTATAGTACAAAGTGTTGTGCTGTGATATATTCAAAGCAACAGTTTTTCAGTAATTTTTCATGAATTTCCAAGTGATTGTCAGCATAAAATATTAGCACAAATTATTACGTTACAATACACAAAAATACGCGTATATATAGCTGTTTTCACCTTACTGCTCTTTTGGAACGGAAAATAATTCCGCAAATAATACGCCG
>JAJPYR010000066.1 GCA_021204825.1 Clostridia bacterium
AGAAGCGCATCAACATGGTCAACAGTTTCCACAGCTACATGAAGTCAATGCTCGTTCAGAATGCTCATGGTGTGGCAACCAAGTATCTGAACAGGTATGTGTCATTATATCGCCAAGTGTTCGGTCACAACGCCGAGGCACTGCAGCAGATCCTTGATATCGTCCTGGAACGTGACAACAGGTTCGTGTCCATAGAGGCTCTCAAGACCCACAATCTCCTGGTTATATAAAAAACACACACTTCTTGAATATCCCCGAAGATTTGAAAGACACCATGCGGCTTTTGCGCACATTGTCCGGAGAGCATGGCCGCATGATGAGGAGGAAGCTTATGGGCATTTATGCTGTAACAGGCGGCTCCAGCGGAATCGGAGCAAGGACAGCGGAGCTGCTTAGGGCACAGGGCAACACCGTTTATGACATTGACATCAGGAACGCCGACATATTCGGCGACCTTTCTTCCCCTGAAGGAAGGAAGAACGTAATTGACGCGCTTCACAAGGAGTGCCCCGACGGTCTGGACGGGCTTGTCTGCTGCGCAGGCGTTTCCAACTCCTGCGGCAATCTGAAGCTCATACTGTCACTCAACTATTTCGGCTGCGTGGCACTTGCCAACGGCGTATTCGACCTTCTCAAGAAGAAGAGAGGCGCATGCGTGGTCATCTCTTCCAACACCATCTCCTCAGGCGCAGCCAGAATGGACGTTGTAGACTTCCTGAACAACCATGAGGACGAGAACCGTTCCCGCAAGCTCGTTGAGAACCTTGATCCCGTCCGTGACGGCCATTCCATCTACGTGGCCACAAAGTATGCATTAGTCCGCTGGATGCGCAGAGTTTCCGCACAGTGGGCGGCAGACGGGGTGCGCATCAACGCAGTGGCTCCCGGCAACGTTGCAACCGCAATGACTGCCAGAATGACTCCGCAGGAGTGGAACGCCACAATGGCCCTTCCCATCCCCACGATGTACGGAAAAGAGGCCCTCATGGATCCCACGGACATTGCAGAGGCCATCATATTCCTCGTATCCTCCAAAGGACACGGAGTGAACGGCGTATGCCTCTTTGCGGACGGCGGCACTGATGCCCTTCTCAACTCCGAGAAGGTATACTGATTGAGGAGGATAATCATGGCTGAAGAAAGAATCATAGAGAGATATCTCAGCACAATAATGCAGAATGACTACAAGGGCCTTGCCGAGTGCTTCTCTGAGACATGCCACTATGTAGACACCTGCCCCGGAACCATTTCCGGCGTCAACTATCATCTCTACGGCACAAAGGCCCTTGAGATGTTCTTCCACAACAAGTTCACCTTCCAGCGCATATCCATCTCCGACTACGTCATCGAGGATGACCGCCACGTGAACTTCTTCGTATCCACCCGCGGCTATTACATCTTCGCCCGTGCGACCATTGAGCGTTTCAGCCCCGAAGGCCTCATAGACGTCCTGACCGTCCGCGCCGGCTGACCTGTCCAAACCGTCACATGCGAACCGGCGCCAGCCATACGCCGGTCTTCCGATAAAGATAATACATACACCGTTGGTGTATAGAATCTTGTGCCTGGGCTTCCGATAAGGGAGCCCTTCTCCTTGGCAAAAAGCATGCTTCGACTCTTGCTTTGCCTCTGTGGGATTCACTCTGCAAGACCTTCGCGGATTCTTTACAAACGCCCTTGAAGCCGTTATAATATGCCTATAGCACACAGCAGGAGCATTATATGTACATCAAAGACGGAATAGTATACGGGGATGAGCCGCTTCTTAAGATTATTGCGGCCAGGGCTTTGCCGCACCATATAATGATTCTCACCTTCTCCACAGGAGAGACAAGGCTCTTTGATGCCACCCTTTTGGACGGGCCTGTCTATGAGCCCCTGAAGGACCAAAGGGTCTTTGAAGACTTCAGCATAGATTACGGGGTCATAACATGGGCAAACGAGACTATAGACTGCGCTCCGGAGTTCATGTATGACCACAGCTATGAATACACCCCGCCCGCTAAAGACACAAAACCCGCGGATGAAATATGTATCACGGCGGCCAGGGCTCTGCCGGGACGCAAGCTTGAGCTTGCATTCTCCACAGGAGAGACAAGACTCTTTGATGCCGCCCTTCTGGACGGCCCCGTGTATGAGCCCCTGAAGGATCCAAGGGTCTTTGAAGACTTCAGCATAGATTACGGGGTCATAACATGGGCAAACGAGACTATAGACTGCGCTCCGGAGTTCATGTATGACCACAGCTATGATTACATACCGCCCGCGGGCAAAGAGATGTAAGGCAGCTGTTATAACAGTTTGAAGGCATGCTGACAGACCTCAAGGGAGTATGCTTCGCGTATACGGAGAACCAGATACTCCAGGACATCAACTTCACAGTCTTAGAGGGGGAGCGCATAGGGCTAATAGGCCCCAACGGTGTAGGAAAGACCACCCTCTTGAAGCTCATATCCGGCGAACTTTCGCCGGACAAGGGTACTGTTGCCTTAAAAAGCGGCATGCGCTTAGGCGTGCTGCAGCAGACAGGCGGGTATGAGAGCGGCAGGACAGTGATTAACGAGATGCGCGAGGTCTTCAGACAGGATTACAACGCCGTCTCAAAGCTGGAGACACTCTCTCAAAAGCTTGCCACATCGGCGGAGGGGAGCAAGGAGTACCTGGACATCTCCTCGGAGATAGAGCGCCTCAACAGATACATAGCATCCAGGGATTCATATAATGTGGAAGTGCGCATCCGCACCGTCCTCAACGGCATGTCCTTTGCCGGGATGTATGACCAGGTCATAGACTCCATGTCCGGCGGCGAGAAGACCAGGCTCAAGCTCGCCCGCCTGCTTCTGGAAAGTCCGGACCTGCTTATCCTGGATGAGCCCACAAACCACCTGGACATCTCATCAATGTTCTGGCTTGAAGACTATCTCAAGACCTTCAAAGGGGCCGTTCTTGTGGTTTCCCATGACAGATATTTCCTGGACGCCACTTGCTCCAAGATAGCGGAGATAGAGAACTGCCGCCTTTCCATATTCCCCGGCAACTATACCAAATACAAAGAGCTTAAGGCAGCCAAAACGGAGAGGCTCATAAAAGAGTATGAGGCCAAAATGGAGGAGCTAAGGAAGCTCCAGGATTATGTGGACAGAAACCTTGTGCGCGCCACTACCGCAAAGTCCGCGCAGTCCAGGGTCAAGCAGATAGAAAGAATCGGCACGCCGGAAAAGCCCTATATCCCTCCGGATCCTCCCAAGTATTCATTCAAGTCAGATTACAAGCCGTACGAGAAGGTACTCGAAATCACCAGCCTGGACCTTTGGACAGGCGGCAGGAAGCTCATATCCGGCGTTCAGCTGGATGTCACCCGCGGAGACAGGCTGGCAATAGTCGGCAGAAACGGCACAGGGAAGACCACCCTCATGAAGGCCATTCTTGCCGGTGAGAACCCTGCCATACAGCCCGGCAGGAACGTCCAGATGGCCCTGTATGACCAGGAAGGCCTCAACCTCAACAGGCAGGAACAGGTGCTGTATGAGCTGTGGGGAAGGCATATGAGCCTCACGCAGACCGAGGTCCGCGGCATCCTTGCCCGCGGCGGGCTGTTCGCCGAGGACATGATGAAAAAGGTGGGGGAGCTGTCCGGCGGCGAAACCGCCAAGCTGGGCCTCTGTGTCCTGGAATGCGAAGGGGCCAATGTGCTCCTTCTGGATGAGCCCACAAACCACCTGGACCTGGACGCCCGCGAGAGCCTTGAACAGGCCTTAAAGGCCTATGACGGCACCGTTATCTTCGTGTCCCATGACCGCTATTTACTTTCCGCCCTTGCCACCCGTGTGGCAGAGATAGAGGACGGACATATGACGGTATATAACATGGATTACGCCCATTACATAGAGCAGAAAAAGCTTGCGCAGCAGGATGCAGCGGCTGCAGAATCCGCCCCCCAGAGCGCAAAGCAGCCCGCATATAACGCATCCAAGCCCTCCGCAGGCTCATACCGCTCCAAGGAAGAGAGGGCGCAGGAAGCAAGGGCAAGGGCCAGAATAAAGGACATGGAAAAGCGCATAACGGACCTGGAGGCGGAGGAGGCCTCCCTTAACGGGAGTCTTGCAGACCCTGCAGTTCTAGCAGATTACAGAAAGGTCCAGAAGATATCCGCGCGCCTGGACGAGATACGCACATCCCTTGAGGCCCTTTATGAAGAGTACGGGGAGATGGTATAGAAGACGGCACAGGTGAAGAACATATGAGCTTTTGGAAGAAAAAGGACCAGCCTGCAGAAGAGCCCGCGGAAAATCCGCAGCCGGTGCAGGAACCGGAGCCGCCTGCAAAAGAAAAGCACACAGGGCACTGGCACATAGGCCATGCTCATGAAGAACAGCCCGCAGAAGCCCCCCGGCCCGTACAGGAGCCGGAGCTTCCTGCAAAGGAAAAGCACACAGGACACCGGCACACAGGGCACGCCCATGATGAAACCGCAAAAGCGGAGGAGCATACAGAGCATGAGGAAGACCCTTCTGCGGAGGATGTCCCGGAGGAGCCCAAAGAGATACGCCACACCATAAATGCAGAGGAGACCTTCACCCTTGCGAAGGACGTGTATGACATACGTAATGTCATAAAGAGCGTATGGTCCAACAGGGCTGTCATAGCCCGGCGCCTCAACCTCGTGACCCTCACGGCCAGCGCCGTATTCACCATACTGTACGCAGTGTTCGTGATCTTCGGCGGCATAATGGGGAAGCTCACGGAAGGCCTCAAGGTGTATGCGTACGTACTGTTCGCAGTCTATGTGGCCTTCGTAATAGCCACCGTCACAGTCACCCTGTGCTCCAGGGGAGCCAAAACCAGGACGGTCAGGAAGCTCTCAAAGGCCATGAAGTACCTGCGGCTAGCCCTGCGCCTTCTGTCACTCGCTGTCTCCATAACGGCCATAGCGTTTGCAACCTCGGACAACTACACCGCAGCCCAGAGGGCATGGGACATAGTGGTCCTGGTGCTGTCCATAATCCTGCTCATAATCCAGGTAATACCGCTGCTCTTCGGCGGCATCCTTCGCCTCTGCCGCTGGCTCATGTCCCCTGTGAAGGCCAAGTACCGCTTCAACGCCGTAGCCCTGGAATGGTACAACCTCGTATCCACGGACCGCTCCCCCAGGACCGGCATAAAGCGCGTACCAAAGAAGTACCTTGAAGACATAAGCAGGGTCATAGATGACACCTTAATCCCTGCCCTTGGCAGGAAGTACATAAACACCATAAAGCCCGTAACCCTTCTGGCCATTGCCACAGACTCATCCGACACGGACAGGCCTATAGTTGAAGGCGTCCTTAGAAGCCTCTTCGGCTATGCCGCAGAGCTCGGCTATGTAGCGGAAGACCCCTGCAGGGACCTCGGCTTCGAGGGCAGCGTGGAGGAAGAGATCCATAAGCACAAGACTTTCAAGGAACGCATCTTCGGCGTTGGTGAAAAGGTCGGCAAAAAGGCCCTGGACAAGTTCATAAACTCTTCCACAGAGGACAAGGACAAGAAAAAGTAATGTCCGGACGGCAAACTTAAACAAAACATTACAAGCGCATCTGGCCTTCTGCCTGGATTAAGGCCACTTCAAGGATGACATTGAGCAGCATCCTGCAGCAGCAACCAGACTAAGCAAAACGCAGCCGTGCCCATACAGGGTGCGGCTGTCTTATTATTCAGAGCCCGCACATGTTGCGGAATATACAGAGTTTATCAAATTGCTCCATACTCAGGATTTCCTGTGCGGCCAAGTGCTATAATCCGGGCAATAAGAGATTGACGTCATCATGTTTCATCTGATAAAAAACGCATATCCCGTGTCCGGTCACAGCCTTATAGCCTGCTTTGCTGATGGTACTTCCAGAACATACGATATCAGAGATATTGCAGAAAGCCATCCTGATTTCAGGACGCTTGAAGACAGCAGTCTCTTTTACAGTCTTCGTGCCGGGCTCGGTGGATATGGCGTCATATGGGATAATGATGTAGACCTGTCTTCTGAAGAGATATACTTCAATGGCAAGCCTGTCAAAACGCCGTTTGACGGTTTCATAGACACCAAAAGGGCATCAGATCTGTGGCTTGTGGATGAGAAGGACATTCTCTCTGCTATAGAATCCGGCAGACTCGCAAAGGGTGCAGACGCCTGTCTTTTCGGGTCCCAGTGGGTTGTTACTATTGCCGCAATGGAAAGGGAGTTTGGCCCCGCATCCGTATAAGGCAGCGGCATTACGCACCAATAGAACCACACACATAAGCGCGTCAGGCAACACCAGCCAGGCGCGTTTTTTGCATGCCCGGAACAAGCCATAATCCCTCAAATCCGGCACATATACGGCACTTTTACAAAATGCATAAAATTTTGCGGAGGCACATCTTAAGCCAAAAATTTTCGTGCACATATTCTGCTGTTTTTGGAAATGGAATTGTATGCAAACATATGTTTAATGCATTTATGCAATTTTATGCATCGTAACTTTCCGGAAAGGGCAAAAGTACAAATATTCGTTTCTTAGCGAAAACAATACACATAAAGAACACACAAGCCCTATATTGTAATTAGGTTCGTGCGCGCACGCGCGAAGGACACGAAGCCGGGAAGACAGGGAACGGTTCATGATTACACCAGCCTCGGGCATATGAAAAGGGAAGGAGCAATCCTTCCCTTCTGTAATACACTGTTTGTCTGTGGATGTCAGAACTCTACTTTTTTTGCTATGTATGCATCCAGCTCATCTATGGGCAGGCGGATCTGCTCCATAGTGTCACGGTCACGGATGGTGACGGTGTTGTCGTTGAGGGTGTCGTAGTCTATCGTGATGCACATAGGAGTGCCTATCTCATCCTGGCGGCGGTAGCGCTTTCCAATGGACCCGGTTATGTCATACGTTACGGAGTACTTCTTGGCCAAAGCCCTGTACACTTCATCTGCCTTGTCGGCAAGGTTCTTCTGAAGGGGAAGGATGGCTGCCTTGTAGGGAGCGAGGAAGGGATGCAGGTGCATGACAACACGGGTGTCATTCTTCTCTGCATTTACAACTTCTTCATCATACGCGTCCGTTATGACAGCAAGGAAGAGGCGCTCAACGCCTAAAGAGGGCTCTATTACATACGGTATATATCTTTCGTTGGTTACGGGGTCCAGGTAATCCATGCTCTCGCCGGATGTATTCTGGTGCTGTGTGAGGTCATAGTCCGTCCTGTCCGCGATGCCCCAGAGCTCGCCCCAGCCGAAGGCGTAGTAGTACTCGAAATCCGTTGTGGCCTTGGAATAGAAGCACAGCTCTGCCTGGTCATGGTCACGGAGCTTGAGGTTCTCAGCCTTTATGCCGAGGTCCAGAAGGAACTGCCTGCAGAACTCTTTCCAGTAGGCGAACCACTCGAGGTCTGTGCCGGGCTTGCAGAAGAACTCCAGCTCCATCTGCTCAAACTCACGGACACGGAAAATAAAGTTTCCGGGTGTTATCTCATTGCGGAAGGATTTGCCTATCTGGCCTATTCCGAAGGGAACCTTCATGCGGGATGAGCGCTGGACGTTCTTGAAGTTTACGAAGATGCCCTGTGCGGTCTCCGGACGGAGGTATACGGTGTTGACAGTATCCTCCGTAACGCCCTGGAATGTCTTGAACATGAGGTTGAACTTGCGGATGGGAGTGAAGTCGCTGTTGCCGCAAACGGGGCATACTATCTTGTGTTCAAATACAAACTGCTCCAGCTCATCATTGCTCATGGCCTCAGTCTTGAGGTCCATTCCGTGCTTTTTAGCATAGTCCTCAACGAGGTTGTCCGCTCTGTGCCTTGCCTTGCAGACTTTGCAGTCCATGAGAGGGTCTGAGAAGCCGCCTATGTGCCCTGAGGCCTGCCATGTCTTTGTGTTCATAAGGATGGCGCAGTCCAGTCCCGTATTGTATGTGTTCTCCTGGACGAACTTCTTCCACCAGGCTCTCTTTATATTGTTCTTGAGCTCAACTCCGAGGGGTCCGAAATCCCATGTGTTTGCAAGGCCGCCGTATATCTCGCTGCCGGGATATATGAAGCCTCTGTTCTTGCAGAGCGCAACCAGCTTGTCCATGGTGACGGCTCTTTTCTCGTTTGCCATAATATGACCTCTGTCTGTCCTTAAGTCTATCTCTGAAATGTACCTAAATTTTATTAAAATACGAGGGGGATGTCAAGCAATAGACACCCCCTTGAGGTCAGAGTTGCTTTGTCCTGCGGATTCAAACCTTGTGCCTGGCTGATGCCTTAGAAAGGCGTGTGCTGAAAAGGTGTAAAAATATTTTAACAAGATGTCAAAATCGGCTCTCAGACAGCAAAAAACAGGCCATTACTCCCCTTGTATGTGTTGAAATGCATTCTGTAATATGCTATCATTGAACGAAAGAACCGGGGGAAGATATGACTGATATTGAGCAGAAAGCAGCGGCTGCTACATTTGTTGACAGATGGAAGGATTGCAAGGGATATGAGAAAGGTCAGACCCAGAAATTCTGGATTGATCTCGTTGAATCCGTTTACGGTGTGGAAATTGAAAAGATGTCCACATTCCTTGAATTCGAGGACAGGGTATATAAGTTCCAGGAGGGGACCACAGATTTCATGGATGTCTGGGTTCCTTCCACTAAAGTTTTGATTGAGCAGAAGAGCAAGGATGTAGACCTTGGAAAACCCAGGAAGCAGTCTGACGGGTCATTAAAAACACCGTATGAGCAGGCTTTGGCTTATGCACAGGCAAGGAAGTATTCGGAGAGGCCGCGCTGGATAATCATCTGCAACTTTGAGAAATTTGAAATCTACGACCAGGACAAGCCGGAAAACCAGGAATTCCCTGTAGAGATATTGCTTGAAGACTTGCCGACCGAGTATTACAGAATGCAGTTCATAGTGGACATCCATAGTTCTTCGCCTGGGCCTCAGACAGATGTGACAGAACTGTCCGTAAAAGCAGGTGAAATGGTTGCCCGCCTGTATGATGCTTTTGACAAGGAATTTACCAAGCAAATCACAGAAAAGAAGCTGAATATCTCCAAAGAACGCAAAGAGCGCAGCCTTAATGTATTCTGCGTCCGTCTTGTATTCTGTCTGTATGCGGAGGGTTCTGGCGTATTCGGACGCAAGCTCATATTTCATGATTATCTGGAATCATACCAGACAGACAGCATGCGTGCTGCACTAAAGCATCTGTTTAAAGTCCTTAATACACGGGAAGAAAACAGAGATCCGATGGATGCAGTGGACAATAAGCTGCTTCCGGCATTTCCGTACGTCGATGGTGGTCTTTTCTCAGATGAAGATGAAGGCGAGGAAAGCCTGATACCTTCTTTCACAGAGGAAACAAGGAAGCTGCTCCTTGATGAGGCAAGTGCGGGCGTTAACTGGGCAGGGATAAGCCCTACCATTTTCGGAGCGGTGTTTGAAAGCACACTAAATCCGGAAACAAGGCATTCCGGAGGGATGCATTACACAAGCATAGAGAACATACATAAGGTCATTGATCCGCTGTTTCTGAATGACCTGAAGAATGAACTTGACGAAATCTGTGCAATCAAGACCATCAACAAAAAAGTCCATGCGCTCAGGGAATTCCAGGACAAGCTCGCGTCATTGTGTTTTCTTGATCCGGCCTGCGGCAGCGGGAACTTCCTGACTGAAACTTATCTTTCTCTTCGCCGCCTTGAAAACAAAGCTGTCGAGGAAATACTTCGCAGTCAAAATAAGGACTGGAATGACAAGAAAAGTCAGATTGTGTATGCAGAAGAAGGTTACACAATCAAGGTTTCCCTTGACCAGTTCTATGGCATTGAAATCAACGATTTTGCAGTCAAAGTAGCCAAAACCGCCCTTTGGATTGCAGAAGCACAGATGAAAAACGAAGCGGAGAACTCATTGTTCATACCCCTTGAGTTTTTCCCTCTCAAATCCAATACTAACATTATTGAGGGCAATGCGGTCCTGATGAACTGGGAAGATGTTGTCCCCAGGTCCAAACTCACTTATATCATTAGTAACCCTCCTTTCATTGGATCAAAGAAACAGTCGGATGGACAGAGAAAGGAAAGGAATGCAATATTCAGCGGATGGAAGAATACTGGAGATTTAGACTATGTGTCCTGCTGGTTCAAGAAAGCTGCGGACCTGATGCTGGATTCCGGTATCAGAACTGCCTTTGTGGCAACAAATTCCATTGTTCAGGGTGAAAGCGTTGCAGCATTGTGGAAGCCTTTGTTTGAGCAGGGATTCCATATTGATTTTGCATACCGGACCTTCAAATGGGCGAATGAAGCAAAGACTCAGGCGCAGGTTTACTGTGTAATCATAGGATTCAGCAAAGAGGATTCCATGGCTGCGAAAGTCATATATGACGTTGACGGGGCTTATCATGTAGACCACATAAACGCATACCTGATGAATGAAGCCGATTATTTTGTAACAGCCCGCAACAAAGCATTGTGCGATGTTCCGGCGATGAGGATTGGGAATAAACCCATAGATGAAGGCAATTATCTGTTTTCAAAAGAGGAAATGGATGAATTCATAGCAAAGGAGCCTAAGTCAGCCAAGTATTTCAGACCCTGGTGCGGGGCCAAAGAATACGTGACCGGCACTACCCGATTTTGTTTATGGCTCGGTGACTGCTCACCCGCTGAGCTCAGCAAGATGCCAAATTGCAAAAAGCGAGTGGAGGCAGTAAAGGCATATAGGCTGAAGAGCTTAGATAAAGGGACAAGAAAACTGGCCATGAAGCCCACCCGTTTTCATGTTGAGACATTTCCTGCATCACGATATATGGTTATTCCAAGCGCAACCACATCCTGCAGGAAGTATATCCCCATGGGCTTTTTGGACAGCAATGTCATAAGCTCAAACCTGAATCTTGTCATCGATGGGGCTACAATATATCATTTCGGTATTCTTACATCAAGTGTTCATATGGCATGGTCATCTGTCGTTTGCGGGCGTCTTGGAGACGGATACAGGTATTCAAAGACTATAATTTACAACAATTTCCCTTGGCCGGATCCAACTCCACAGCAAAGGGAGAAGATTGAGCAGACAGCTCAGGCCATTTTGGATGTCCGGAACAGATATCCTGATACAAGTCTTGCCGTTCTGTACGGTGATTTAATGCCGGCAGATCTTCTGGAGACTCACGAGAAAAACGATCGTGCAGTAATGCAGGCATATGGTTTCACTAAGGACATGACTGACGATATGATAGCCGTTGAGCTTTTGAAGATGAACCAGACACTTGTGAACGAAGCGGATGCCGCCAGAAAGAAAAAGACCAAGGGTGCAAGGAAATCACAGAAGCGGAGTAAAAACGCTAAGACAATTTCATAAAATGTTTCAGATAATACGTGCAAAACTGCTGTTGTTATGTTATGATATGTAGGAATTCAAAGGTTGATGAACACATGACTGATACAGAGCAGAAAACAGCAGCGAAAGCGTTTGCTGACAGATGGAAAGACAGAGGTTATGAGAAGGGAGAAAGCCAGTCATTCTGGATAGACCTTTTAACCTCTGTTTTTGGTGTAAGCAACTTTGCGGACTACATCAACTTTGAAGAAGAGGCCCATCTGGACAACACCAGTTTCATAGATGCCGTCATCCCCTCCACAAGGGTCATGATAGAGCAGAAGAGCATCACAAAGGACCTCAGCAAGCCCATAAGGCAGTCAGACGGGTCTGTTCTTACTCCGTTCCAGCAGGCCAAACGCTACATAACTGAGATGCCCGTCTCGCAGCATCCCCTGTGGGTGATAACCTGCAACTTCAACGAATTCCACATCTACAATATGGACAACCCCAAGGGTGAGCCTGAGAAGATACTTCTCAAGGACCTGCCCACGGAATACTACAGGCTGCAGTTCATGGTGGACACCAAGAGCGAGCATATAGCTCACGAAACAGAGGTCTCCATAGCCGCCGGCGATATTGTAGGTCAGCTCTATGATGCTTTCGCAAAGCAGTACAAGGACATAAGCAATGTGCATTCCCAGCACAGCTTGAACGTCCTGTGTGTGCGCCTTGTGTTCTGTCTGTATGCAGAAGATGCGGACATATTCGGCAAGCGGGATATGTTCCATGACTACATGGCCGGCTTCAAGACGTCCCAGATGCGCAAGGCTCTTGTTTACCTGTTCAAAATCCTGGACACACCTGAGGATGCCCGCGACCCATACCTGGCTGATGACAATCCGGACCTTGCTGCATTCCCCTATGTGAACGGCGGTCTGTTCTCAGATGAAGACATCGAAGTCCCGCCATTTACAGATGAGATCCGGGAACTGCTTCTCAACAGGGCAAGCCTTGAGTTTGACTGGTCCGTCATAAGCCCCACAATCTTCGGTGCTGTCTTTGAGAGCACTCTGAATCCTGAGACACGCCGTTCAGGCGGCATGCATTACACCAGCATTGAAAACATCCACAAAGTCATAGACCCACTGTTCCTCAACGACCTGCGGAAAGAGTTTAAGGAAATCTGTGCAATCAAGGCAATCAACAAGAAAGTCACTGCGCTCAAAAAATTCCAGGGCAGGCTCGCATCCCTGTGTTTCCTGGATCCAGCTTGCGGCAGCGGAAATTTTCTGACTGAAACTTACCTTTCTCTTCGCCGCCTTGAGAACAAGGCTATAGAGGAAATACAGCGCTTTCAACCCAAGAACAGGGATAACAAGAATGGGCAGATTGTGTATGCTGAGGAAGGTTACACAATCAGGGTTTCCCTTGACCAGTTCTTTGGCATTGAAATCAATGACTTCGCTGTTACTGTTGCCAAGACCGCCCTTTGGATTGCGGAAGCACAGATGAAAAACGAAGCGGCTAATTCATTGTTCATACCCATGGAGTTTTTCCCCCTCAAATCCAATACGAATATAGTTGAAGGCAATGCCGTGCTTATGGACTGGGAGGAAGTTGTTCCAAAAAGCAAGCTCACATACATCATGGGCAATCCGCCGTTTGTGGGCGCCCGTCTTATGAGCCAGGAACAGAAGAATGAACTCAACTATGTGTTCGGGGACTGGAAAAACGCCGGCAATCTAGACTATGTGACATGCTGGTACAAAAAATCCGCAGACTACATGGAAGGGACAGGGATAAGGGCTGCGCTTGTTTCAACCAACTCTGTAACCCAGGGTGAAAGCGTGGCCAACCTGTGGAAGCCCCTGTTCGAGAGAGGCATTCATATAGATTACGCATACAGATCCTTCATGTGGGACAGCGAGGCCAAGTCCAAGGCGCATGTGTACTGTGTCATCGTGGGGTTCAGCTATGCTCCTAACAGCAAGGACAGGATCATTTACTCGGATGGAAGGCCGCAGATAGCCAGGAACATCAACGGATATCTTATAGACGCGGACAATGTCTTTGTGGAGAGCCGCAAAATACCCATCTGCAACGCCCCTGAGATGGGCATAGGCAACAAGCCAATAGACGGCGGGTATTATCTCTTCACAAAGGATGAGATGGAGGAGTTCATCTCAAAGGAGCCTGCCTCGGCAAAATACTTCAGACCCTGGTACGGAGCGGAGGAGTTCATACACAACAAGCCGCGCTACTGTCTGTGGCTCGGGGACTGCACTCCAGCGGAAATCAACAGCATGCCTCATTGCAGAAAGCGTGTTGAGGCTGTCAGAAACTACAGGCTTCAAAGCAAGAGTGCGGGGACCAGAAAAATTGCATTAAAGCCCACCAGATTCCATGTTGAGAACATGCCTGCATCGGACCACTACCTGCTGATACCCAGCACTACATCGGCTCAAAGGAAATATGTGCCCATAGGCTTTATGTCGAAGGAAGCCCTCAGCTCAAACCTTGTTCTTCTTGTTCCGGATGCCACCCTGTATCATTTTGGAGTTCTTACTTCCAACGTACATATGGCTTGGATGCGTGCCGTGGCAGGACGCCTTGGAATGGGGTACAGATACTCATGCGACATAGTGTACAACAACTTTCCTTGGCCCAACCCTACACCGCAGCAAATGGCCAGAATAGAGCAGACGGCACAGGCCATCCTGGATGCCAGGAAACTTTATCCGGACAGCACACTGGCGGACCTGTATGATGATGTAACGATGCCCGTAGAGCTCCGCAATGCTCACAGGCAGAATGACAGGGCCGTTATGGAGGCATACGGCTTTGATGTCAGGACCATGACGGAGTCTTCCTGTGTGGCAGAGCTCTTTAAACGGTACAAAAGCATCACATCCATGAGGGAAATTGTTGAAAATATACAGGCAGTTCCAAGAGAGCTCACAAAAGGCTGATTTACCTGATTGCCCCCAATATATCCTTTAAAGACCGTTTCCACGCTAAGCCGTGGAAACTTTCATAAACAGTCATTGAAGCACGCACGGAGGCCAAGGCATGAGCAAAAAGAGACATTATGACATCCTGCCGGATTTCAGACACTATGCATGGATAAACCTGCCAATGAACCGCTTTGCTTTATGGATGGCGGGGCTTGTCATGCCGGTAATCCAGCCCTGGCACAAGCTGTACAAGAAGGAGCTTGCACGGAGTACTGTGAAGTTTGGAGGCTTCAAGGCAAGGCTTCTGCTGCCTGTCTCAGAGGAGCATTCCAAGGCTGCGATGCTGTACATTCACGGAGGCGGGTTCGCGCTCAAGGCGGCTGCATACCATAAGGACCTGGCGCAGCATTACGCCGCACAGGCGGGCTGCGCTGTGCTCTTTCCGGATTACAAACTCACCCCGAAACACAGGTATCCCACACAGCTGGACGAGTGTTTAAGTGCGTATAAGTGGCTTCTGACGCAGTATCCGGACAGTGAAATCATCATAGGCGGAGACAGTGCAGGAGGGTGCCTTGCAGCGGCTTTGGTCATTGCCTGCAGACGGGGCGGGTTGCGTCTTCCGGATGGGCTTATGCTGGTGTATCCGGTCCTGGATGCATCCATGCAGACAGAGTCCATGAAAGTGTACACAGACACGCCTCTTTGGAACAGCGTGTCCAACGGAAAAATGTGGGCGTATTATGCTGATCCGGAGCAGTATGCAGACCCGTATGTGTCGCCTGACTGCGCAGAGGACATCTCATTCTTCCCGCGTACATACGTTGAGACAACCCAGTATGACTGCCTTCATGATGAGGGGCTCGTATTCGCGCAGAGACTGAAGGAGCAGGGTGTGAGTGTTGAAGTCAACGAAACAAAGGGCACCATGCACGGGTATGACATAGCGCAGAAGAGTCCGTACGTGAAGGAACAGGTGGCAAAGCGGATAAGCTTTCTGAAGGGCGTCATTGAAGAAGGGTGACGCCCCTTTTCATACGCGCTATACGCGTGCGCGACAAAATTTTAGTCAACATGCCTCAATACGTTGAAAATCCTCTGCGGATATGCTATCATGACACTCGAAACCTGCAGCGGGTTTATTACGCCCTGCGGGCAGGAACCGAAGATTGTGTACTCACTCTGGGCTGGTTAGAGCGAATACCCCTCAAAACGGCAACATATTCCGCCAAGATTGTGTACTCACCCTGTGAGATGTAGTGTGTACGCTCTTGGAAAGATTGTGTACTCACATTGGGCTAAATCAGAGGGAACAGCCATCAAAACGGCAACATATCTCGGCAAGATTGTGTACTCACCCATGTGAAAGATTGTGCACTCACTGCGCGCACAATCTCGGATGGGCTGTCCCCGGCAAAGATTTTCTCGGGCAAGGTCGGATTTTGTGGTTTAAAGCGTTGTACTTTTTGGGAGCACATATGATATAATCAAACGCAAGCAAGATTATATAAACGTGTAAGATATACTATACGCGCGCAGGAATGAAGGGCAGACATGTTATCAGACATTGAAATCGCGGAAAGCTGCAGAATGCAGGACATAAGAGAGATAGGTGCAAAGCTGGGCCTTTCAGAGGATGATCTGGAGCTGTACGGAAAGTACAAGGCAAAGATCAATCTGAAGGACGTGAATCCTAAGTCAAAGCTGGTGCTGGTTACGGCCATCAACCCCACAGCAAGCGGCGAGGGTAAGACTACGGTCTCCATAGGCCTTGCAGACGGAATGAGCAGGTTAGGAGTGAAGGTGTGCCTGGCTCTCAGGGAGCCCTCTTTGGGGCCCGTGTTCGGAGTGAAGGGCGGAGCCGCGGGCGGCGGATACGCTCAGGTGGTGCCTATGGCGGACATCAACCTGCACTTCACGGGAGACCTGCATGCCATAACCTCAGCCAACAATCTGCTGTGCGCCATGATAGACAACCATCTCCTCCGCGGAAATGCTTTGGACATCCAGGACGTGTACTTCAGAAGGTGCATGGACATGAATGACAGGGCCTTAAGGTCCTTTGAGATAAAGGGCATAGCCGGCAATATGAAGGGCTGCGCGGATTATACCCGCACGGACGGCTTTGAGATAACGGCGGCATCCGAGGTCATGGCCATACTGTGCCTTGCAACGGACCTCGGAGATTTAAAAAAGCGCCTCGGGAACATCGTTGTGGGCGTCAACTCCAGGGGAGAGTATGTAAGGGCCAGGGACCTTCATGCGGAAGGTGCCATGGCAACTCTGTTGAAGGACGCCATAAAACCCAATCTTGTGCAGACGCTGGAAGGGACCCCGGCCATTGTGCACGGCGGGCCGTTCGCAAACATTGCCCACGGATGCAACTCCGTACGCGCCACATATACAGCAATGAGCCTCGCGGATTACACCATCACGGAGGCAGGATTCGGCGCAGACTTAGGGGCAGAGAAGTTCCTGGACACCAAGTGCCGCATAGCAGGCATTCAGCCGGACTGCGTGGTCATTGTTGCCACCGTAAAGGCATTGAAGCTCCACGGCGGGGCTGCAAAGGCAGACCTTTCCACGGAGAACCTGGATGCTTTGAAGGCGGGCATCCCCAACCTTCTTAAGCATATAGAGAACATGAGGGACGTGTATAAGAAGCCGGTCATTGTGGCAATGAACCGTTTCGCCACGGACTCCCCGGCAGAGATACAGACGGTCCTGGACGCATGTGCGGCAGCGGGAGCGGAGGCCATCTTCACGGACGTCTTCTTAAAGGGCGGCGAAGGCGGCGAGGAGCTTGCCAGGGCTGTGCTCAAGGCATGCGATGAAAAGAGCGAGCTCCGGTTCTCATATGGCCTGGATGAGCCGTACAAGCAGAAGATAGAGGACATCGTAACCAGGATATACGGCGGAGACGGCGTGGATTATGAGCCTAAAGCCGAGGAGAAGATTGCAAACCTGGAGGCCCAGGGCATAACAGGGCTTCCGGTTATAATTGCCAAGACGCAATACTCGCTCTCAGATGACCCCAAGAAATATGCGCGTCCCACAGGGTTCAGGGTTCATGTGAGGGATATCATATACAAGGGCGGCGCAGGATTCGTGGTGGCTGTGGCCGGAGATATAATGCTCATGCCCGGTCTTCCCAAAGTCCCTTGCGCAGAGCATATAGACATCTCAGAGGACGGTGTAATAACCGGACTTTCCTAAGACACAAACGAGCCCTTTTAAAGGGCATGGATACATAGAAAACCGCACGGAAATGGCATTGCAGGCTGGACGGGCATAAGAGAATATGGCAGAAGATACGGAAGAAAAGAAGGAGTATGAGCTCCCGGAGCCCACAAACTTCATAGAACAGTTCATAAATGAAGACATAAAGACGGGCAAGTATGAGGGGAGAGGAAACAAGATCATGGTCCGTTTCCCTCCGGAGCCCAACGGATACCTGCACATAGGCCACATTAAAGCCATGTGCATCAACTTCGGCGTGAAGGAGAGGTACCACGGCGAGCTCAACCTCAGGATGGATGACACCAATCCTGCCAAGGAAGACTACGAGTACGTGAAGAGCATCGTGGAGGCCATACACTGGATGGGCTTTGAGTATGACCGCCTTGTGTTCGCCTCGGATTACTATGACCAGCTGTATGAGATAGCGGAAAAGTACATAATGGACGGCAATGCGTACGTCTGTGAGCTCTCCCCGGAAGAGATAACTGCCACAAGAGGCACATTGACGGAGCCCGGCACTCCGTCCCCGTACAGGGACAGGCCGGTGGAGGAGAACCTCCGCCTGTTCCGTGAGATG